>NZ_AQPL01000020.1:0-14699 GCF_000395345.1 Cupriavidus sp. WS
CCCGCCGTGGATCGGCTCGCCAGCGAGCGTGGGCGCGCGGTTGCCCGCCATCAGCGGCTGGTAGACCACCAGGTCGTGCCCGGCGAACGCGGTGCCGGGCACCGGCTCGCCGTGCCGCTCGAGATAGGCCGGCGCGGCATAGAGCCCGACCGGCCAGCGCGCCAGCCGGCGCGCCACCAGGTCGGGGTTCTCGGGCTTCATGGTGCGCACGGCGATGTCCGCCTCGCGCCGCGCCAGGTTGAGCACGTTGGTGGAGGTGTCGAGCAGGATCTTCACGTCGGGATGCGCCGCGTGCAGGCGCCCGATGGCGGGGATCAGGAATGCCAGCGCCAGCGAGTCCGTGGTGGTCACGCGCACCTCGCCCTCGAGCCGCGTGTCCGCGCCCTGCGCCTGCCGCAGCAGCTCGTGCGCCGACTGCTCCATCTTCAGCGCCGAGCGCAGCACCGCCTCGCCGGCCGGCGTGAGCGCGTAGCCATCGGAAGTGCGCAGGAACAGCGTGGCGCCGAGCGCCCGCTCCAGCGCCGCGAGACGCCGGCCAACCGTGGCCTGGTCGAGCTCCAGCGTGCGCGCGGCGCGCCGCAAGGTGCGCTCGCGCTGTACCGCGAGAAAGATCCGCGTGTCGTCCCAGTTCATGGAAAGCCGCTCCCGTGTGATGCAAATTTGCATTTATCGAGCGGAATAATGCAGCACAAATACATCAGCGCGCAAACCTATACTCGGTCCATCCAACCACGCAGCCCGGAACCGGGCACCAGACACATGAACAAGACCAACACCATGAACGCCATCACCTTCCGCGACTTCGGCGAAGCCGACGTGCTGCGCCTGGAGACCGTGCCCGCGCCGGCGCTGCGCCCGCACGACCTGCTGGTGCGCAACCACGCCGCCGGCGTGAACCGCGTCGACGTGATCCAGCGGCGCGGCGGCTACGGCCGCGAGCACTTCGGCGACTCGGACATCATGGGGCTGGAGATCGCCGGCGAAGTGATCGGCATGGGCGCGGAGGTGCGCGGCTTCGCGCCGGGCGACCGCGTGATGGGCGTCGTGGGCGGCGGCGGCTATGCCGAACTGGCCCGCATCGACCACCGCATGGCCATGCGCATCCCCGACGGCTTGGGCTACGTGGAAGCCGCGGCCATCCCCGAGGTCTTCGTCACCGCGCACGAGGCGCTGTTCCACCTGGGCCGCGCGCAGGCCGGCGACGCGGTGCTGATCCACGCGGCGGCAGGCGGCGTCGGCTCGGCGGCGGTGCAGCTTGCGCGCGCCGCCGGCGCGACGGTCTTCGCCACCGCCGGCGCGGGCAAGCTCGAGCGCGTGCGCGCGCTCGGCGCCGACGTGGCCATCGACTACAAGACGGAGGATTTCGCCGCGGCGGTCGCGCGGGCCACGGACGGGCGCGGCGTCGACGTGGTGGTGGACTTCATCGGCGCGCCCTACCTGGAGCGCAACGTGCGCGCGCTGGCCGACGGCGGCCGGCTGGTGCAGGTGGGCCTGCTGGGCGGCACCGAGGGCGCGGTGCTGCCGCTGGAGCGGCTGCTGTACGGCCACCTGCAGATCATCGGCACGGTGATGAAGTCGCGCGCGCCGGAGGCCAAGCGCGCCATGACGCAGCGCTTTGCCGGGCAGTGGCTGCACCGCTTCGGCACGGGCGGCCTCGCGCCGGTGGTGGACAGCGTGTTTGCGCTGGCCGACGCCGCCGACGCGCACCGGCGCATGGAATCCAACCTGGGCGTGGGCAATATCGTGCTGGCCGTGGGCTGAACGCCGGCCGCGCCGGCGCCGGCACCGGCGCTATACTCCGCCACGAAGCGCCGCCGGGCGCACGGAACGGGGAGAGCGAGGGGTGGACCGACTGCAAGCCATGAAGACCTTCGTCACCGTGGTGGAGACCGGCGGCTTCACCGCCGCCGCGAACAAGCTCGACGTCTCGCCGTCGGTGGTGAGCCGCATCGTCAACGAACTCGAGGCGCATCTCGCGGTGCGCCTGCTGACCCGCACCACGCGGCTGGTGCGGCTGACCGACACCGGCTCGGCCTACTTCGAGAACTGCCGGCGCATCCTCGGCGAGATCGACGACGCCGAACTGCTGGCCGCCGGCTCCCACGCGGAGCCGCGCGGGCAGCTCACCATCACCGCGCCGGTGCTGTTCGGCGCGGCCTACGCCATGCCGATCGTCACCGCGTACCTTCGGCGCTACCCGGACGTGGACGCCACCTGCCTGCTGCTCGACCGCACCGTCAACCTGGTCGAGGAAGGCATCGACGTGGGCATCCGCATCGGCGAGCTGCCGGACTCGTCGCTGCAGGCGGCGCCGGTCGGGCGCGTGCGGCGCGTGGTATGCGCGGCACCCGCCTATCTCGAGCGGCATGGCGTGCCGCAGGCGCCGGAGGATCTCGCGCGGCACACGGTCATCGTGGCCAGCGCGGTCTCGGCCTCGCCCGAGTGGCGCTTCGACGCCGGCGGCAGCCAGGTGGTCACGCGCCTGCAGCCGCGCCTGACCACCTCGACCAACGAGTCGGCCATCGTCGCGGCGGCGGCCGGCTTCGGCATCGTGCGGCTGCTGTCGTACCAGATCGCCGGCCACCTGCGCGCCGGCACGCTGCAGGTGGTGCTGCGCGAATTCGAGCCGCCGGCCCTGCCCATCAACGTCATCCACCGGGAAGGCCGCCATGCCACGCGCAAGGTGCGCGCCTTCCTCGACATGGCCATCGACACGCTGCGCGCCGATCCCTCGCTGCGCTGAAGCGCGGCGCCCGGCGCGCCGCTTCACGCCCTCCGCATACCGCCCGCCACGCCGCCCATTATTGGGCCAGCGAGAAGAGTCCTTTCTCGCCGGCGCCGTTTTTCCCGCGCGGCGGCGCTCCTAATATGCCTTCACGCACTCAGGCAAGACGCCGGCGGCCACCGCGGCCCGGCGCGCGGCCTGCGGCGATTCCCCCTCACACTTGCCCAAGGAATGCCAGCCATGAAGGTCTACCACCACCCGCTCTCCGGCCACTCGCACCGTGTCCGCCTGTTCCTGTCGCTGATCGGCGCGGATGCCGAGTTCATCCACGTCGACCTCGCCAAGGGCGCGCACAAGGAACCCGCGTTCCTGGAGCTCAACCCGTTCGGCCAGGTGCCCGTGCTGGTCGACGGCGACAACGTGGTCTCGGACTCCAACTCGATCCTGGTCTACCTGGCCACCAGCCTGGGCAAGACCGCGTGGCTGCCGGCCTCGCCCGCCGGCGCCGCGGCGGTGCAGAAATGGCTGTCGGTCGCCGCCGGCGAGATCGCCTACGGCCCCGCCGCCGCGCGCCTGATCACGGTGTTCGGCGCGCCGCTGAACGCGGAGGAAGTCATCGCGCGCGCCCACGTCGTGCTCAAGCGCGTGGACGATGCGCTGGCCGCCTCGCCGTGGCTGGCGGCGGACCATCCCACGCTGGCCGACGTGGCGCTCTACGGCTACATCGCGCGCGCGCCCGAAGGCTTCGTCGACCTCGCGCCGTATGCCAACGTCAATGCGTGGCTCGCGCGCGTCGAGGCGCTGCCCGGCTTCGTCGCCTTCCAGCAGACGCCGGCCGGCCTGGCCGCCTGAGCACCTGACCACCGCGCCATCGCGCCATCGTTCTCACCGCGGCCGCGCCGCATTCCGGAGATCGCCATCATGTCCCAGCCCTCGCCCCTCGCGCCGACACAGGTCCCGCCGCTGCCCTGGCATGCGGGCGAACGCACGCTGCAGGAGCGCGCCGGGGTGGCGCGCAAGATGGAGGAACTCGGCGCGCGCTTCGTGCGCGACCACATGCCGGAGCAGCACCGCCAGTTCTTCGCGCAGTTGCCGGTGGTGGTGCTCGGCGCGGTGGACCCGAACGGCGACGTGTGGGCCACGCTGCGCGCGGGCAGGCCGGGCTTCCTGCATTCCCCGCACGACAAGGCGCTCGCCGCGCGCCTGCCGCGCGAGGCGGCCGACCCCGCCGAGCGCGGCATGGAGCATGGCGACGCCATCGGCCTGCTCGGCATCGACCTGCTGACGCGGCGCCGCAACCGCCTCAACGGCACCATCCGGCGCGACGCGCCGGCGGCGGACACCGCGGCGTTCGAGATCATGGTGGGACAGAGCTTCGGCAACTGCCCGCAATACATCCAGCAGCGCAACTACGCCTTCACGCGCGACCCCGCCGCGCCGGGCGCCGCGCAGCCGCAGCGCATGAGCGGGCTGGACGCGCGCGCCCGCGCGCTGGTGGCCGGCGCCGATACCTTCTTCGTGGCCTCGTACGTGGACCTGCCCGACGGCACGCGCCAGGTGGACGTGTCCCATCGCGGCGGCAAGCCGGGCTTCGTGCGGCTGGACGACGACGGCGGCATGACCATCCCGGATTTCTCCGGCAACCTGTTCTTCAACACGCTCGGCAACTTCATGGCCAACCCGCGCGCCGGGCTGGTGTTCGCGGACTTCGCCAGCGGCGAACTCCTGCAGATGACCGGCTCGGCGCAGGTCATCCTGGACTCGCTGGAAATCGCCGCGTTCCAGGGCGCCGAGCGCCTGTGGCGCTTCATGCCGGCCAGCGTGGTGCGGCGCGAAGACGCGCTGCCGCTGCGCTGGACGCCCGAGCCCGAAGGCACGTCGCCCTCGGTCGAGCTCACCGGCGACTGGCGCGAAGCCGCCGAGCGCCTGCGCGCGCGTCCGCTGGCCGATACGTGGCGCCCGTTCCGCGTGACGCGGCTGGTCGAGGAAAGCATGGGCATCCGCTCGCTCCACCTCGAACCCGCCGACGGCGCCGGGCTGCTGCCGCACCGCGCCGGCCAGTACCTGCCGATCCGCGTGACGGCCGGCTCGCCGCCCGCGCCGGCGATCCGGACCTATACGCTGTCGTCGGCGCCGGCCGACGGCGTCTACCGCATCAGCGTCAAGCGCGAAGGCACGGTGTCGCAGCACCTGCACGACCACGTCAAGGTCGGCGACATCGTGCAAGCGCGCGCGCCCGCCGGCACGTTCACCATCGACGCGGCCGCGCCGCGCCCCGCCGTGCTGCTGGCCGCCGGCATCGGCGTCACGCCCATGCTGGCCATGCTGCGCCACCTCGTCCACGAAGGACTGCGCACCCGCCGCACGCGCCCGGCCTACTTCTTCCATGCCGCGCGCACGCTGCCCGAACGCGCCTTCGCGCGCGAACTGGGCGCGCTGGCCGACAGCGCCCAGGGCGCCGTGCAATACGTGCGCGTGCTCAGCGACCCGCGCGACGCCGAGCCGCAGCAGGACTTCGACGAAGCCGGCCGCATCGACATCGCCATGCTCCAGCGCCACCTGCCCTTCGGCGACTACGACTTCTACCTGTGCGGCCCCGGCCCGTTCATGCAGTCCCTCTACGACGGCCTGCGCGCGCTCAACGTGGCCGACGACCGCATCCACGCCGAAGCCTTCGGCCCCGCCGCGCTGCGCCGCCGCCGCCGCGACAACGCCGCCCAGCCCGCCGCCGCGCCCACCGCCAGGCCCGCCACGGCGCCGGTGCCGGTGGTCTTCACCCGCTCCGGCAAGGAAGCGCGCTGGTCGCCCGCCGCCGGCTCGCTGCTCGAACTGGCCGAACAGCGCGGACTCGCACCCGAGTTCGGCTGCCGCAACGGCAGTTGCGGCACCTGCCGCACACGCATCGTGCAGGGCGCGGTGGCCTACGCCGGCACGCCGGAATTCGAGGTGTCGGACGGGGAAGCGCTGATCTGCTGCGCGGTGCCGGCGGCGGGCGACGAGGGCAGCGGCTCCATGTCGTTGCAGCTCGATCTTTGAGTTTTCCTGCGCCGCGGAGATGCGGAGATGGCCGCTCAGCGTGCCAGCAGTTGCTTGGTCTGGTCCGTGATGGCCCGCAGCCCTTTCTCGACGATGTCGCGCCAGTCATCGACAGTCACCACCTGCCTGGACTCCGACACCGTGGCCTTGATCACCTGCTTGCCGGCGAGCGGGCCCACGTTGCCTTCCAGTTCCACCTCCGATTTCTGGCTGGTAGTCACCGACCAGAATCCCGGCTTGAACCAGGCCCAGAATTCGTTGATGCGCGCGCTGACCGGCGCGGCCGCATCGTAGTTGGCGTCGCCCTTGCTTGCCACGATGTAGCCGGACTCCTTGAAGGCCGTGGCGAGCGCCGCCTCGGTCAGGCCGGATACGGTCTGGCCTTCGGGCAGGACCACGTCCCCCAGCGCCTTGCCATAGCCATTGCGCTTGCGCCCGATCGCGCGCGCCTTGCTGTCCTGGCCGTTGTCCTCGGCGTCGTCGAGAGACGGAATGTCCGGGCTGGACGGCGCGGCTTCGAACTTGCGGTTATCCAGCACGGCCTCGATGCGCACTGCCTTGCCCGTTGCCGGATTGTCGGCGCTGGGCGCCTTGACGGCCACCACGTCGCGCCCGAGCGCGCAGCCCATCAACGCCGCCACGGCAAAGCCGTAAACCATGACCCGGGTGACTGCTCCATTGATTTTGATGTTCTTGGACATTGGATTCTTGTTTTCGTATTGATGAAAGAGGCACGCCGCGGCATGGCCGTCATGCAGCGGCACACATCAATGTATCGGACATGGGCCGGATATCTTTAGTCCGCGAAGCATCCGGGCCCGCCTGCCATCATGGCCGCCGCTACACCACCCCCTGCGCCAGCATCGCATCGGCCACCTTCACGAACCCGGCCACGTTGGCGCCTTCCACGTAGTTGACATAACCGTCCGCCTTCTGCCCGTAGTGGATGCAGTTGCCGTGGATGTCCTTCATGATGGCGTGCAGTTTTTCGTCGACTTCGGCGTGGTGCCACGCCAGGCGCATGGCGTTCTGCGACATCTCCAGGCCCGAGGTGGCCACGCCGCCGGCGTTGCTGGCCTTGCCCGGCGCGTACAGGATGCGCGCGGCCAGGAAGCGGTCGACGGCGTCGAGCGTGGATGGCATGTTGGCGCCTTCGGCCACGCAGAACACGCCGTTGGCCAGCAGGCGTTCGGCGTCGGCGCCGTCGAGCTCGTTCTGGGTGGCGCACGGCAGCGCCACGTCGGCGGGCACGTGCCACGGCGTGCGGCCGGCTTCGAAGTGCAGGTCGTGCGCGGCGGCGAAATCGGCCAGGCGGCCGCGCGTTTCATTCTTGAAGGCCATCAGCGCGGCGAGCTGCGCGCGGTCCATGCCCCTGGGATAGTGCAGCACGCCGCCGGAGTCGGACACGGTGAGCACCTTGGCGCCGAGCTCGATGGCTTTCTCGGCGGCGAACTGCGCCACGTTGCCCGCGCCGGAGATCAGCACGCGCAGGCCGTCGAGGCCGCGCCCGCGCCGGTGCAGCATTTCCTGCGCGAAGTACACCGTGCCGTAGCCGGTGGCTTCGGGCCGCATCAGGCTGCCGCCGAAGGACAGGCCCTTGCCGGTGAACACGCAGGCGGCGTGGTTGGAGAGCTTCTTCATCATGCCGGCCATGAAGCCGACCTCGCGCGCGCCCACGCCGATGTCGCCGGCGGGCACGTCGGTGTCGGGGCCGAGATGGCGGTGCAGCTCGGTCATCAGTGCCTGGCAGAAGCGCATGACCTCGCCGTCGGACTTGCCCTTGGGATCGAAGTCGGAGCCGCCCTTGCCGCCGCCCATCGGCAGCGTGGTGAGCGCGTTCTTGAGGGTCTGCTCGAAGCCGAGGAACTTGAGCACCGAAAGGTTGACGGTGGGATGCAGGCGCATGCCGCCCTTGTAGGGGCCGATGGCGGAGCTGTGCTGCACGCGGAACGCGCGGTTGACCTGCACGTGGCCGCGGTCGTCGGTCCACGCCACGCGGAACTGGATCACGCGCTCGGGCTCGACCAGTCGCTCGAGCAGGGCCTGCTCGCCGTAGCGCGGATGCTGTTCGACGAACGGCCACAGCGTCATCATGACTTCCTTCACGGCCTGGAGGAATTCGGGCTGGTCGGGATCGCGCCGGGCAACGCCGGCCAGGAAGGTTTCGAGGGAGGCAGGTCTCACGGGTGTCTCTTCGTATCGGGTTGTGTGCTGAAGCTTCGGTCGGGACGGCCGCCGCGGATACGTGCCCGCCGGCGTGCCGGAAGATGCCGCGGCGTGCCCCGGGGACGTTCAGGGGCGGCACCGCCGCGGACATGAAGATACATTCATGCGTGATCCTGAATGTATCTACAAGGCGGAAGCTTAGCATCCGCTGTGCCTTGGCAGGCATGCGGGCGGCGGCAAACGATGACGAAACGCCACCCGGAGAGCGGAACCGGCCGCTTTTTCCGTGCGATCAACGGCCGCGCTGGCGGACACCGCCGCGCGCCGGATTCGCATCGGATGCGCGCCGGAAGCCAGGCCGGAAATCGAGCCGGAGAGCGGCGCGGCGCGCCTCAGGCGAGGCGCAGCGCCGGGCCGCGCGCGTTCAGCGCGGCGGCAATGGATGGCTCGGGCGCCATGTCGGAGATCAGGTAGGCGGCCTTGTCGAAATGCTTGACCAGCACGCCGGCATGGCGGCCGAACTTGGTGTGGTCGGCCACCACGCAGGCCACGCTGGCGGCCAGCAGCATGCGCCCGCGCAGTTCCGCGGCGGCGCGCGAGAAGTCGCTCATCTGCCCTTCGGCCGTGATGCCGCCGGTGCCGACGAAGGCGAAATCGGCGTGATAGCGCGACAACTGCTCGATGGCGTCCCAGCCGTGCGTGGCGTCTTCGTTCTCCTGCAGCTCGCCGCCCAGCAACACCACGCGGTTGCCGTTGCGCCGGCCCAGCAGCAGCGCGATGGCGATGTCGTTGGTGTAGACCACGAGGTTGCGGTGGCCGTGCAGCGCCTGCGCCACCGTGTGGGTGGTGGTGCCGTAGTCGAGGATCACGGAGGCGCCGTCGGGCACCAGTTCCGCCGCGCGCATGCCGATGGCGCGCTTGCCTTCGGCATTGACCGCGGCGCGGGTCTGGGCGTCGGGCTCGGCCCGCTCGGGCGACAGCGCCCCGCCGTGCGTGAGGATCAGCAGGCCGCGCGCGGCGAGCGCGTTGAGGTCGCGCCGGATGGTCTCGCGCGAGACGTCGAGCTCGCTGACCAGCTCGCTGATCGCCAGCGCGCCGCTGGCGGCAAGCTGGTCGAGGATGAATTTTTGTCGTTGTTCAGCCAGCACGGCAACTCCGCAGCACGAGGGAACGAGAGCGGCATTCTAACGTCGATGCCGCGCCGCTCCCTGCTCGCCGGCGGGATGCGCACCGGGCGCCGCGCGCGAAAAACGCGCGCCGCGACACGGCGGCGTCAACCTTGCGGACTATGCTGGGATGGTGGCCGCCCGCGCGGCCTGCACAGCGCTGCGGCAAGTCGCGCATGCGCCACCGCGGGACATCCCGCAAGGAGACGAGACGATGCTGGTTCAACCCTATCTGTTCTTCGAGGGCCGCTGCGAGGAAGCGGCGGAGTTCTACAAGCGCGTGCTGAACGCGCAGGTCGAGATGCTGATGCGTTTCAAGGAAGCGCCGCCGCAACAGTCGGCCGCGCCGGAGGGCTGCGCGCCCGGCCCCATCGACGGGGAAAAGGTGATGCACATGTCCCTGCGCATCGGCGAGACCACGGTGATGATGTCCGACGGGCGCTGCGGCGGCAAGCCGAGTTTCCAGGGCTTCTCGCTGTCGGTCACGGTGCCCGACGCGGCCGCCGTGGACCGCGTCTTCAACGCGCTGGCCGAGGGCGGCCAGGTGCTGATGCCGGCGGGCGAGACCTTCTTCGCCGAGCGCTTCGGCATGTGCGCCGACCGCTTCGGGGTGTCGTGGATGGTGATCGCGGTGAAGGCGCCGTAGGGCCGGTCGCAGGGCCGGCGCAGTGCAGCGGCGGGAGGCTGCCGATGGCGTTGGCGGGGAGGGGAATCTGCTGGCCGGAACCGGCGGGCGGCGGATGCGCGCCGTGAAGAGGATGCGGGTGATGCGGGTGATGCGGATGATGCAAGAAAATCCGCATCGGCCGGCCCGGCCGCGGGTGGAGGGCTCCCGCGGTCGGGCCGACCAGCGCCGTCAGGCGCTGGCGCCGCTGGTGTCGCCGCTGTAGGCCGGCGCCGCCGACACGCCGGTCAGGTCGCGGCCGGCGAGGTCGAGTGCCGTGGCGCCGTGAGCGCCGTCGGTGAACGCATCGCGGCGGTCATTGACGCGCGCGCCGTCGGTAAACGGGTTGCGGCGGTCGTTGACGCGCGCACCGTCGGTGAACGGATCGCGCTTGCCGTTATGGAGGTTGTAGCCGTACTTGTCACCGGCGTTGACGCTGTCTTTCGGACCCTGTGCGTTGGCCTGCGTCGATGCCATGACGCAAAGGCCGAATGCTGCTGCGGAAACGAGGGTCGTGAAGAGCTTCTTGTTCATGATTGCTGCTGGATTCCAGATTGGGGCGGCACTTTCCACTTGTGGTGGAGCGGGATAGGCGGAGTCTTGCGTCCCGCATGTCGTCTGTTTCGCCTTTTTGCTTGCACCGGCACAGTTGGGGGCGCCGGCACAGACAGCAGTGTAGCCATCGCGAAGCATTCCTGTGATGAATTAAAATTCTGGTTTTCAGTCGAAATTTTCACAGTGGCAACGAGGCGCCGGGAACAGCCCGACATGCCTGCCGGCCAGCGCGGGCGCGGGAATCCGCCGCATCGGCGCACGCGCCGGACACGGACGCGCGCGCGCCCTCGCCCGCGAACGGGAGAGGGTGCGCAAGGGAATCGGAAGGAAGGCGCGCGGCGCTAGTCGTGCCCGTCGGCGTGGCCGGCGCCATCGCGCCGCGCCACCTGCGGGCTGTTCTGCCAGCCGCCGCCGAGCGCCAGGAACAGGTTGATCTGGTCGAGCGCCACCTGGCTGTCCGACGCGGCCAGCGCCGCCTCCGACGCGGCCAGCGTGCGGTCGGCGTCGAGGCTGGACAGGTACGGCGTGCGCCCGGCCCGGTACAACTGGCGATGCTGATGCGCGGCCTCGCGCGCGTCGTCGCGCGCCACGCGCAGCGACTGGTTGCGCTCCAGCTCGCGCGTGTACTCGCTCAGCGCGCCCTGGGTTTCCTGCAAGGCCTTGAGCACCACGCCGTCGAACTGCGCCAGCGCGGCGTCGGCGCCCGCCTCCATCGCATGGATGCGCGGCCGCACGCCGTTGGTGGGCAGGTTCCATGTGACCAGCGGGCCGATGCCCCAGCGCGCCGTGGGCCCGGTGCCGAGATCGCCCATGAGGCCGCTCAG
The DNA here is from genome assembly GCF_000395345.1 of Cupriavidus sp. WS. Classification (NCBI taxonomy): domain Bacteria; kingdom Pseudomonadati; phylum Pseudomonadota; class Betaproteobacteria; order Burkholderiales; family Burkholderiaceae; genus Cupriavidus; species Cupriavidus sp. WS. The sequence continues at coordinate 11,137 of NZ_AQPL01000020.1, forward strand.
CCCGGCCGAGGCACCGAGGCGGATCGACGGATAGAGATCGGCCGTGGCCACGCCGATCCTGGCGGTGGCCGCGGCGAGCTCGCGCTCGGCCTGGCGCACGTCGGGCCGGCGCTTGAGCAGCGCGGCGCCGTCGCCCACCGGCAGCGCCTGGCGCAGCCGCGGCTCCTCCTCGCAGGCGAACGCATCCTCGGCCAGCGCGGCGGGCGGCTTGCCCAGCATCACCGCCAGCCGGTAGGCCGCGCCCTCTTTCTCGGCCTTGAAGCGCGGCAGCGCGGCGCGCAGGGTCTCGGCCTGCGAGCGCGCGCGCAGCAGGTCGGCGGGCTGGCCGCGGCCGGCGGCCACCAGCTTGCCGGCGATTTCCGCGCCGCGCTCCTGCAGCGCGAGCTGGTGCTCGGCAACCTCCAGCTCGTGCGTGGCCGCGCAGCCCTGCACGTAGGCGCGCACGGTCTGCGCCACCACGCCCACGCGCGCCATGTCGAGCGCGGCCTGGCTGGCTTCGGCGCTGGCCAGCGCAGCCTCGTCGGCGCGCGCGAGCTTGCCGAAGAAGTCCACCAGGTAGGACACCGAGAAGCCGAAGTCGCCAAGGCTGAAGACGGGAATCTTCTCCTTGATGAGGAAACTCTCGCCGGCCACCTGCGCGCGCTCGGCCTTGGCCGAGAACGCGGCCTGCGGCAGGTTCTCGGCTTCCACCTCGTGATAGACCGCCACCGCGCGCCGCAGGTTGGCGGCGGCCACGCGCAGGCTGGTGTTGGCGGTGAGCGCTTCCTGCACGAGCCGGTTGAGCTTGGGGTCGTCGTAGAGCCGCCACCAGTCGTCCGGCACCGGCGCCACCGAGACGGCCGCGTCCTGCGTGCCGAGCAGCGGGCCGTTGGCCTCGGGCGCGCGCACCGCCGCGTGCTCCGGCACCTTGTAGTCGGGGCCGACCGTGGTGCAGGCGAACAGCAGCGGCGCCAGCGCCGGCAGCACGGCCAGGGCGAGCCGGTTCATCGCGCCGCCTCGCTGGCCGCGATGGCATCGATGGCCTCGACGGACGCGTTGGCGCGCCGCGCGGCCACCATCTGGCGCGGCTCCGCCACCGACACCGTGGCGGTGCGGCCCGACACCAGCTGCACGTCCGCCGGCACGGCGTCGAGCACGATGCGCACCGGGATGCGCTGCGCCAGCCGCACCCAGTTGAAGGTCGGGTTGACGTTGGGCAGCAGGTTGGCGCCGGCGCTGCGGTCGCGGTCCTCGATGCCGGCGGCGATGCTCTGCACGTGGCCGTGCAGCGTGGTGCGCTCGCCCATGATGCGCACCGAGACCGCGCTGCCGATATGGATGCGGTGCAGCTTGGTTTCCTCGAAATACCCTTCCACGTGGAACGAGTCCGCATCGACCATCGACAGCACCGGGCGGCCGGTGCTGACGTAGTCGCCCAGGCGCGGCAGGCGGTCGTTGAGCATGCCGTCCACCGGGCTGGTGACGCTGGTGCGCGCCAGGTTCAGGCGCGCCACGCCGACCTCGGCCTCGGCCTGCGCCAGCGCGGCTTCGCCCTGCTGCACGCGGGCCTGCCCTTCTTCCACCACCTCGGTGGCGACCACCTCGTTGAGCGCGTGGTTGCGCGCGGCCTCGCGGCGCGCCTGCGCCAGCGTCGCGCGCAGCGCGGCGGCGCTGGCCTGGGCCTGCTGCAGCGCCAGCCGGTAGCGATCCTGGTCGATCACGAACAGCACCTGGCCGCGCCGCACGCGCTGGTTGTCCTTGACCAGCACCTGCGTGACCAGGCCCGACACGTCGGGCGCGACCTGCACCACGTCGGCGCGCACGTGGCCGTCGCGCGTCCACGGCGCCACGGTGTAGTAATCCCACAGATGCCTGACGACGAACAGCGCCGCCACCGCGGCCAGCAGGGTCAGGACCACGGGAACCAGCAAACGGATCTTGAATTTCATGATTGCAGCGAGCGGGCCAGGGCGACCACGCCACCGAGCACGATCAGGTAGAGGGCGAGATTGAACAGGGAACGGTGCCAGACCAGCCGGTAGAAGCCCAGGCGCGCCAGCAGCGCGCGCAGGCTGGCGGTCATGGCGAAGGCGAGCAGCATCAGCGCCAGCAGCATGGGCACGAATACGCCGTACAGGTCGAGCTCGGCGTTCAGCATGCGGTCTGCGCGCGCGCGGCGGCCGGCGCCGGCGCGGGAATGTGAGGCAGCGGCGCGGGCGCGGCCGGATGCGGCTGCGCGTGGTAGAGCGTGACCTGCAGCACGAACAGCGCGGCCAGCGTGTCGCGCACCGCGTGGCCGGCGGTGTCGTCGGCCTGCGCGGCCACTTCGTGCATGGCCTTGTCGATGCGCGCGGACAGCGCCTCGGGCGGCGCCATCGCGTGGCCGGCCTTCAGGCGCGCGCGGTAGTGCCCGGCGGCGCCGTTGAGCACGCGCGTGACCGCGCGCCGCGCGGGCGGGCGCAGCGCGCCCAGGTTGCGCTGCAGCGCCAGCGCGCCGAAGCCGACCTGCAGCTCGGCGAAGCCATCCGAGGACAGCTTGTCGTCGCTGGCCGCCAGGCGCGGCACCAGCTGGCCGAGGCGGTCCAGCATGCGCGCGCCGAGCTTGCCCTGCTGCGGCGCCTCGCCGCGCGTAGCGGCCTGCGCCAGGTCCTTCCAGCTTGCGCGGATCAGCCGGTGCACCGCCACGCGCGCGCCGAACGGGCGCGTGGCCATGAACCACAGCGGCGCGAACAGCATGCCGCCCACGCTGGCCAGGCTGGTGTTGAAGGTGCCGAGGAAGTTGGCGTCGTAGAGGCTCTGGAAATTGCCGAACGAGGCCGTGTTGACCGACAGCAGCATGGCGATCAGGTTGAAGCCCGGACGCGAGATCAGCAGGCCGATGCCCATGTACGGCACCGCCAGCATGCCCACCAGCGTCTCGAAGTTGTGGGCCTGCGGCACCACCAGGAACAGGTAGAAGCACGACACCAGGAAGCACACCACGCTCCAGCGCATGAACGCGCGCGCCACCGGCCGCGGCTCCTCCACGGTGGCGAAGAAGCAACTGGCGATGGTGGCCACCACCACGGCGCCGGCGCCGTCCTCCCAACCCGAGGCGATCCACAGCAGGCCCGCGCAGAACACCGCGAGGCTGGTCGAGCAGGCGTAGTACAGCAGCATGCCGTGGTCGTGGTGGTGCGCGCGGCCGGCCGCGCCGGCGCGGTAGCGCAGCGCGGGCGCGGGCGCGGCGCCGTTGCCGGCCTGGTCGCCGATGCAGCGTTGCAGCGCCTGGCAGTCTTCGCACAGCGCCGCGAGCGTGCGCAGGTGGTCGTTGGCGGTGGCCACCAGCCCGGCATGCCAGCCGGGCGCCTTGCCGTAGGCGCGCCACGGCGCGGCGGCCGGCTCGAGCACCGGCGACGGGCCGGTGAAGCCGCCGTCGATCCACGCGCGCATGTCCGCCATGTGGCGCGCCAGTTGTTCCGGCATGCCCTGCGCGTGGCAGCGCAGGGCATGCAGCAGCCCGCCCAGCGAGGACAGCACCGGCAGCAGCATGGTCATGCGCTCGCGCAGCGCGCGCGCATGGCGCAGGGTGTCGGTGCTTTCGG
>NZ_AQPL01000021.1:0-2518 GCF_000395345.1 Cupriavidus sp. WS
TCGCGCAGCGCGCGCGCATGGCGCAGGGTGTCGGTGCTTTCGGTGTCGTAGGAAAGCTGCGCGATCAGCTGGTCGAGCGCGAGGATGTCGGCGGCCAGCCGGTGCCGGCTGTCATGGCGCGCGACGTTGGCGTCGGGCTCGGGCGAGAGCATGTCCGAGGCCCACAGCGCCGCGTCGGCCAGCCAGGTGGCCGAGCGCGCGCGCAGCGCGGGCGCCACCTTGGCCGGGAACACGATCGAGCCGACCATCCCGGCGCACACGATGCCGACCACGATCTCCTCGATGCGCGCCACCGCGATGGGAAAGACCTGGGCCGGCTCGCTGACCGCGGGCAGCGCCACGATCGGCAGCGTGTAGGCGGCCAGCAGGAACACATAGCTGCGCGGCGTGCGCTGCAGCAGCGAGAAATAGAGCAAGGCGCCGGTCCACAGCGCGATGGCCGCCATCAGCAGCACCGGCTCGTTGACCAGCGGCGGCACGGTCGCCACCGCGCCGGTGGCGCCAAGCAGCGTGCCCGCCACCCGGTACGCGGCCTTCGAGCGCGTGGCCCCGGTCAGCGGGTGGGAGACGAAATAGACGGTCGCCATCGCCCAGTAAGGGCGGGGCAGACCCAGCGCCAGCGCGATATAGAGCGCGAGCATCGAAGCGGCAAACGCTTTGAGCGAAAAGAGCCATTGCCGTGCGCTCGGCCATGCCATGGGGACGCAAACCTGTAGTAACTGCAGTGGGATGCAAGTGTAGCCAACTGGCGGTCATTCCGAACATGATTTAAAATTACCCTTCATATTCGCTTTTTTCATGCGAACCCCAGCCCCCACCCTCCGGTAACAGGACGCCCCCCGTGCCCATCGATATCCGTGCCCTGCGCTACTACGTCGAGACCGTGCGCCTGCAGAGCTTTACCCAGGCCGCGACCTCTCTGTACGTCACCCAGTCCACCATCAGCAAGATGGTGCGCCAGCTGGAGGACGAAGTCGGCCAGCCACTGCTGATCCGCGAGGGCAAGCAGGTGCGGCTGACCGACGTGGGGCGCGTGGTCTACGAGCGCGGACAGGAGGCGCTCGGCGTGGTGCACCGGCTCACGCTGGAAGTGGCCGACCTGTCGTCGCTGGGGCGCGGGCAGCTCACGGTGGGCATACCGCCGATGGCCAACCTGTTCTTCACGCCCGCCGTGAGCGCCTTCCGCCAGCGCTACCCCAACCTGGAGCTGAGCATGGCCGAGCACGGCGGCCACATGGTGGAGCAGCAGGTGGCCAGCGGCGAGCTGGAAGTGGGCGCGACCGTGCTGCCCGGCGACAGCGGGCTGGCGCTGGCCACGCGCGAGTTCGCCAAGTACCCGGTCTGGGTGGCGGGGCCGCGCAAGGCCAGCTGGGCCAAGAACAAGACCGTCAGCCTCGCGGCGCTGCGCGACGAGCCGCTGCTGCTGCTGACCGACGAATTCTCGCTCACGCGCAAGCTGCGCGTGGCCTTCATGGAGGCCCGCTTCGAGCCGCGCATCGTGGCGCAGAGCGGGCACTGGGACTTCCTCGCCTCGATGGCGGCCGCGGGCCTGGGCACCACCTTCCTGCCGCAGCCGCTGCTGGCGCGGCTCCAGCTCGACGACAAGCTCGCCGTGGCGCGCCTGTCCGAGCCGGCGATGGACTGGACGCTGGCGCACATCTGGTCGCCGGGGCGCTACCTGTCCCACGCGGCGCGCGCGTGGTTCGCGGTGTGCGAGGAAGTGCTGGGCGCCTGAGCGGCGGCATCCGCGCCACGTCCTGTGGCCAGCCGGATCGCGCGCCCGTCCGCCGGCATCCATGAAAAAAACGACTTCATCTCATAGTTTTAAATCGCTTCTGGAATTACCGACCCGGGCCTACACTGCTTTCCATCGGGCGCGGCATGCAGGCCCGGAACCATCCGGTGCCGCCGTGCTCGTCCGTGAAGACGAACCATCATGCAGAACCCAGTGACCGCGCACCTCCCTCCCTGCTCGCGCGCGGCCGCTTCTTTCCCGGCTGATGATTCACTAGCCGCAGGGGGCGGCAGACCCGTCGCCCCCTGACTTTTACGAGCCCGCCCGCCCCCTCCACCGCATGCGGCGCGCCGCGCAGCGGCTCGACTACCCCGGACAAACACATCATGAAAAAGATCGCTCTCGCCGGTGCCGGCCTGATGGCACTCTCCTGCTCGCTGTCGGCCCTCGCCGGCCCGGATTTCGCCGTCATCGAGAAGGCCCGCGAGGCCAAGCGCGCCCAGCAGCATGCCGCCGTCAGCCAGCCCGTGGCCACCACCGCCACCACCACCCAGGCGTCGGTGACGCCGCGCGGCGTGGTCTACAAGCACGAAGTGGCTGCCGTGCCGGCGCGGGACACCATCGGCCAGCAGGCCGCGCCCGCCCGTAGCACGGCCGCGCCGCAGGCCGGCGCGGACGGCTCCAAGAGCTGAGCCCGCTCACGCGCGAAGCTGCCCGGCCGCCGCGCGCGGCCGGCCCGATGCCACGCATCGGCGCATGACGCCTTGCGCACGGCGCGCCGCG
>NZ_AQPL01000022.1:0-877 GCF_000395345.1 Cupriavidus sp. WS
CGCCGTGGCGGCGGTGGCCGCTGCCGTGGCGGCGGCCGCGCTGGCATTGACCGCCGGGGCGGCCGGCGCGGGCGCGGCATCCGCCTTGGCCGCATCTGCCTTGGCAGTGTCCGCCTTGGCCGCGTCCGCCGGCACCACGGCCGGCGCGGGCGCCGGCGCTTCCTTGGCCGTGCCCTTGGCAGCCTGGGCCTGGCCCAGCTTGGCGATCTCGGCGTTCTTCAGCTCGACCAGCCGCTGCATGTCGGTGACGTTCTTCTCGAGCTGCGCGAGGCGTGCCTCGGCTTCCTTGAGCTGGCGCTCCTTGGCGATATTGGCTTCCGCCGTCGCGGCGGCCGCCTGGGCACCGCGCTCGGGCTTGCTGAGCTTGAGCTCGTCGCGCGGGCCGGCGGCCGGCGCGGCCTGCTCCTGCACGCGCGCGGTGACGTTGCCCGACTGCGAGCGCCCGCTCTCGGCTTCCACCGAGCGCGCGGCGGCCGCGGTGGCGAGCCGGCCGCGATAGGCCTCGAACCCCTGCGTGCGCGCCACCACTTCGCGGCGCGCCGCGCGCGGCGCGACCGCCTGCGCTTCCTGCTGGCTCGGCACCTTCAGCACCACGCCCGCCTTGAGGCGGTTCATGTTGCCGCCGACGAAGGCATTGGGATTGTTGCGGTAGAGCGCGACCAGCATCTGGTCGAGCGAGACCGAATCCTGGCCCTGCAGCGCCTCGCCGGCGATCGAGGAAAGATTGTCGCCACGCTGCACGGTGTACGAACCGGCGGCAGCCGCGGCGCCCTCGGCCACCTGCGGCGCAGCGCGGCGCGGCGGCGGTGCCGGCGTCCTGGCCGGCGCGCGCGCGGCCGGCGCGGCCGGTGTAGCGGGTGTGGCGGGCGTGGCGGCG
>NZ_AQPL01000023.1:0-52294 GCF_000395345.1 Cupriavidus sp. WS
CGCGGCCGCCACCGGAGCGGGTGTGGGCGCCGCGCTGGGCGCCGGCGCGGTGGCGCCCGACTCGTCGGGCGTGCCGGCCTGCACCACCGTGGTGGGCGAGAAGGTCTGGTTGCTCGGCTTGGCCCCGGCCGGATCGAGCAGGAACGTATACGCGCGCGACACCCGGCCGCTCGGCCACGTCATGTCGACGAGGATGTCGACGAAGGGCTCGCTGATCGGCTGGTTGGAACGCACCCGCGCCACGTAGCTGCCGTTGGGACGGCGCTCGACCTGCAGGCGCAGGCTGCTGACCGCCGGCAGGTACGTCAGGCCGGCCTTGGCATAGGCATCAGGCGAAGCGAGCTTGACCGCAAGGCCGTCCGCTTCCTCCGCGCTGACACCGCTGATATCGATTTCCGCCTGTAGCGGCTGACCCAGATTCGACTGTACCCGTAATTGCCCGAACCCCGCGGCATACGCGGCCGGCTGCGCGAGCAGCAAGCCGAGTGCCGTGAAGGCCAGCGTTGACCAGCGCTGGCGGGCGATAGGCGCATCTTTCCGGCGATGTTGGCTCACACTCACCTTGTGCTCCGTTGTGTTCTAGTAGTGAAATTAACTTAACATCAATGGTTTAGCGCAGCAAGTTAGCGTCCCGACTGAGCCCCGCGCCAACACTTGCAGGCGTGCTTGCAAGCGTGCGGACAACCGCCTCCGCAGCCTGGCATATGCCGGCTGTATTGTGACCCAACGCTGGAAGAAATAGGCAGCCGCCCGCGACAACGCCGCGCACAGGCGCGGCGTTGTCATCAAAGCGGCAGTTTTTTGTTGCCTGGCAGCAACGAAACCGCGCAGTGGCGCGGCTGCCGCGAAAAACCCCGTTCCGGGGACGCGGCTGCCGGCCCGCCCGGGCGGGCGCCGTCGATCAGGCCTCGATCAGGATGCGCAGCATGCGGCGCAGCGGCTCGGCCGCGCCCCACAGCAGCTGGTCGCCCACGGTGAAGGCCGACAGGTACTCGCCGCCCATCTGCATCTTGCGCAGGCGGCCGACGGGAATCGTCAGCGTGCCGGTGACGGCCGCCGGCGTGAGGTCGGTCATGCTGGCCTCGCGCGTGTTCGGCACCACCTTGGCCCACTGGTTGTTGGCCGCCAGCATGCCTTCGATCTCGTCGAGCGGCACGTCGCGGCGCAGCTTGATGGTCAGCGCCTGCGAATGGCAGCGCATCGCGCCGATGCGCACGCACAGGCCGTCCACGGCGATCGGCGCGGCGCCGGTGGCGCCCACGAAGCCTTCGCCGCGGCCCAGGATCTTGTTGGTCTCGGCGCCGCCCTTCCACTCTTCGCGCGACACGCCGTTGCCGAGGTCCTTGTCGATCCACGGAATCAGGTTGCCGGCCAGCGGCACGCCGAACTGCTTCGTTTCGCCGGCCGACAGGCCATGCTGGGTCGCCAGGATGGTGCGGTCGATCTCGAGGATCGCCGAAGCCGGGTCATCCAGCAGCGGCTTGACCGAGGCGTTGAGCGTGCCGAACTGGGTCAGCAGCTCGCGCATGTGCTGCGCGCCGCCGCCCGACGCGGCCTGGTACGTCATGGAGGTCATCCAGTCGATCAGGTCGTGCTGGAACAGGCCGCCCAGGCCCATCATCATGCAGCTCACCGTGCAGTTGCCGCCGATGAAATTCTTCACGCCCTTGGACAGCGCATCCTTGATCACGCCGAGGTTGACCGGGTCGAGCACGATGATGGCATCGTCCTTCATGCGCAGCGAGGACGCCGCGTCGATCCAGTAGCCCTTCCAGCCCGCCGCGCGCAGCTTGGGGAAGACCTCGGTGGTGTAGTCGCCGCCCTGCGCCGTGAGCACGACGTCGCACTTCTTCAGCGCTTCGATGTCGTTGGCATCTTTCAGCGTGGTTTCGTTCTTCGCCAGGGCCGGCGCCTTGCCGCCCGCGTTGGACGTGCTGAAGAAAACGGGCTCGATATGGTCGAAATCGCGCTCTTCCTGCATGCGTTGCATCAGGACGCTGCCGACCATTCCTCGCCAACCGACGAGACCTACAATCATGACTTACCTCGGATGTGATTTGAACTTCTTCCCCGCGCTTTCCTCGCCCGGCGTGACTGCGCGGGGAAGACGAGCAGGCACGACGAACGATCTAGCCGATCGCTTTGGTGGTAATGGTTTTAATCGTCGTTGCGGTAAGCGGGTGGCCGTGCGAACCCAGGCCGGCCGGGCTGCTGGTGGCAGTCAGGAGGAGGCTGGCAGTCGAGGGGGACTGGAAGATTCGGACCATCCGCAAAGTCTACACGATTTTGTGGCAGCGCCGCACGCGCGAAATCGGGGACAAATTAAAGAAAAGCGGGGGAAAACGCAGGAAAAGGCGCCTCGCGGGGCGCCTTTCCGACTTGCCGGCGTGCGGCGCCGCCGCCGCGCCGTTGGCGCTTACAGCGCCGCCAGCACCGCCTCGCCCATCTCGCGCGTGCCGACCTGCTTGCAGCCCGGCGTCAGGATGTCGCCGGTGCGGTAGCCCTGCGCCAGCACCTTCTTGACCGCGTTCTCGATGCGGTCGGCCTGTTCGGCGCGGCCCAGCGAGTAGCGCAGCATCATCGCCGCCGACAGGATGGTGGCCAGCGGATTGGCCACGCCCTTGCCGGCGATGTCCGGCGCCGAGCCATGCGACGGCTCGTACAGGCCCTTGTTGTTGGCATCCAGCGAAGCCGACGGCAGCATGCCGATCGAGCCGGTCAGCATGGCGGCCTCGTCCGACAGGATGTCGCCGAACATATTGCCGGTGACGATCACGTCGAAGCTCTTGGGCGCCTTGACCAGTTGCATGGCCGCGTTGTCGACGTACATGTGCGACAGCTCGACTTCCGGGTATTCCTTGTGCACGTCGGTGACGATGTCCTTCCAGAACTGGAAGGTCTCGAGCACGTTGGCCTTGTCCACGCTGCACAGCTTCTTGCCGCGCTTGGCCGCGGCCTGGAACGCCACGTGCGCGATGCGGCGGATTTCCGGCTCGCTGTAGCGCATGGTGTCGAAGCCTTCGCGCGCGCCCTGGAACGGGCCGTCCGGCGCCTCGCGCATGCCGCGCGGCTGGCCGAAGTAGATGTCGCCGTTGAGCTCGCGCACGATCAGGATGTCGAGGCCGGCCACCAGCTCGGGCTTCAGGCTCGAGGCGCCGGTCAGCTCGGGATAGCAGATCGCCGGGCGGAAGTTGGCGAACAGCTGCAGGTGCTTGCGCAGGCCCAGGATGGCCTGCTCGGGGCGCAGCGCGCGCTCCAGCTTGTCGTACTTCCAGTCGCCCACGGCGCCGAACAGGATGGCGTCGGCTTCCTTGGCCAGCTTGAGCGTGGCGTCGGGCAGCGGATGGCCGCTGGCCTCGTAGCCGGCGCCGCCCACGGGCGCGCTTTCCAGCTCGAACTTCTCGCCGAGCGCGTTCAGGACCTTGACGGCTTCCGCCACGATCTCGGGACCGATGCCGTCACCCGGCAGGACTGCGATTTTCATGCTGTGTCTTCCTTGTTGTGTCTGCGCCGGCTCAGCCGACCACGCGGTTGTTCAGCCACGGCATCCGGGTCACGCGCTCGGCCTCGTATGCCTTGATCTTGTCGGCATGGCGCAGGGTCAGGCCGATGTCGTCGAAACCGTTGAGCATGCAGTACTTGCGGAACGGCGCGATGTCGAACGCATAGGCGTCGCCGCCCGGCGTGAGCACCACCTGCTTGTCCAGGTCGATGGTCAGCTTGTAGCCGTTGAACGCATTGGTCTCGTTGAACAGGTGGTCGACCTGCAATTCGGTCAGCGCCACCGGCAGCAGGCCGTTCTTGTAGCAGTTGTTGAAGAAGATGTCGGCGAAGCTCGGCGCGATCACGGCGCGGAAGCCGTATTGCGTGAGCGCCCACGGCGCGTGCTCGCGCGAGCTGCCGCAGCCGAAGTTGCGGCGCGCCAGCAGGATCGAGCCGCCCTGGTAGCGCGGCTGGTTCAGCACGAAGTCCGGGTTGAGCGGACGGAGGCTGTTGTCCTGGCCGGGCTGGCCCACGTCCTTGTAGCGCCATTCGTCGAACAGGTTGGGGCCGAAGCCGGTGCGCTTGATCGACTTGAGGAATTGCTTGGGGATGATGGCGTCGGTGTCGACGTTCTCGCGGTCCAGGGGCACCGTGAGCCCGCTGTGTACAGTGAACTTGTCCATGATCTGGTTCCTTACTTGCTGGCCGCGCTTTCGAGCGCGTGGCCCGCTGCCTTGGTGTCCTTGCCGATGCCGGCCACGGTGTTGCAGCCGGCAAGTTGCAGCATGCACAGGCATGCGAGGGCGGTCAGGGCGTATTTCATGATGAAACGGCGTGTGTCGGTGTATGGGATAACGAAGCGCGGTCCGCCTCAGCCGAGCCGGCGGATGTCGACGAAATGGCCCTCGATGGCGGCCGCGGCGGCCATCGCCGGGCTCACCAGGTGGGTGCGCCCGCCCGCGCCCTGGCGGCCTTCGAAGTTGCGGTTCGAGGTGGACGCGCAGCGCTCGCCCGGATCGAGGCGGTCGGCATTCATGGCCAGGCACATCGAGCAGCCCGGCTCGCGCCACTCGAAGCCGGCTGCCTTGAAGACCTTGTCCAGCCCTTCGCGCTCGGCCTGCGCCTTGACCAGCCCGGAGCCCGGCACCACCATCGCCAGCTTCACGTTGCCGGCCACGCGGCGGCCCAGCTTCTGCACCACCCACGCGGCGGCGCGCATGTCCTCGATGCGGCTGTTGGTGCAGGAGCCGATGAAGACCTTGTCGATCTTGATGCTGCTCACCGGCACGTTGGGCTGCAGGCCCATGTATTCCAGCGCGCGCTCCATCGCGTTGCGCTTGTTCGGGTCCTTTTCCTTCTCGGGATCCGGCACGCGGTCTTCGATGCTGACCACCATCTCGGGCGAGGTGCCCCAGGTCACTTGCGGGCGCACGTCTTCCGCGCGCAGCTCCACCACCTGGTCGAACTGCGCGCCGGCGTCGGAATGCAGCGTGCGCCAGTAGGCCACGGCATGGTCCCACTCCACGCCCTGCGGCGAGAACGGGCGGCCCTTGACGTACTCGAGCGTGATGTCGTCCACCGCCACCAGCCCGGCGCGCGCGCCGGCCTCGATGGCCATGTTGCACACCGTCATGCGCCCTTCCATGCTCAGCTCGCGGATGGCCGAGCCGGCGAACTCGATGGTGTAGCCGGTGCCGCCGGCGGTGCCGATCTTGCCGATGATCGCCAGCACGATGTCCTTGGCGGTGCAGCCGCGCGGCAGCTTGCCTTCCACGCGCACCAGCATGTTCTTCGCCTTCTTGCCCAGCAGCGTCTGCGTGGCCAGCACGTGCTCCACCTCGGAGGTGCCGATGCCGTGCGCCAGCGCGCCGAACGCGCCGTGCGTGCTGGTGTGCGAGTCGCCGCACACCACCGTCATGCCCGGCAGCGTGGCGCCCTGCTCCGGCCCGATCACGTGCACGATGCCCTGGCGCAGGTCGTTCATCTTGAACTGGGTGATGCCATAGGCGTCGCAGTTGGTGTCCAGCGTGTCCACCTGCAGCTTCGAGACCGGATCGGCGATGCCCTGGCTGCGGTCGGTGGTCGGCACGTTGTGGTCCGACACCGCCAGGTTGGCGCTGATGCGCCAGACCGGACGCTGCGCGAGCTTCAGGCCTTCGAACGCCTGCGGGCTGGTGACTTCGTGCAGCAGGTGGCGGTCGATGTACAGCATCGTCGTGCCGTCGTCCTCGACGTGCACGGTGTGGTCATCCCAGAGTTTGTCGTAAAGCGTCTTGGCCATGATGCGATGGGCGGGCCGGGACCGTTCGGTACAGCACGGTTGGCGGCGTCGCGCGGTAGTTTGCGGGGAGGTTTTGTCGCGCCGGATGCGTGCAGGAAATGCGGCTTGCAGCAATGCTTGACATCACAATCGATTATGCCACAGCGATAGCGCACGGCCGGCCTCCGCCCGCGCGGATCGGGCCTGCCGATGTAATGTGATTGGCGAAAGGGGGATTTCGCCGATGGCGAAAAGGGGCTGGCGCCCTCCCCCGCCGCGGGGAAGAGCGCCAGAGGTCAGCCGCCCAGGTAGGCGCTCTTGATGCGGTCGTTGGCCAGCAGGTTGGCGCCCGTGTCCGCCAGCACCACGCGGCCCGTCTCCAGCACGTAGCCGCGATCGGCCACGCCCAGCGCCTTGTTGGCGTTCTGCTCGACCAGGAACACCGTCACGCCCTCCGCGCGGATGGCGCGGATGATGTCGAAGATCTGCGCGATCACCAGCGGCGCCAGGCCGAGCGTGGGCTCGTCGAGCAGCAGCAGGCGCGGGCGGCTCATCAGCGCGCGGCCGATGGCCAGCATCTGCTGCTCGCCGCCGGACATGGTGCCGGCGCGCTGGCCCGAGCGCTGTTTCAGGCGCGGGAACAGCGTGTAGACGTGCTCGATGCCGGCCTCGACCTCGTCGCGCTTGCCGAAGAAGCCGCCCATCTTGAGGTTTTCCAGCACGGTCAGGCTGGGAAACACGCGCCGCCCTTCCGGCGAGATCGCCATGCCCAGGCGCATGATCTCGTGCGTGGGCAGGCGCGTGATGTCCTGCCCCTCGAACAGCACGCGCCCGCTGGAGGCGCGCGGCGAGCCGCACACGGTCATCATCAGCGTGGTCTTGCCGGCGCCGTTGCTGCCGATCAGCGTGACGATCTCGCCCTTGTTCACTTCGATCGACACGCCCGACAGCGCCTCGATGGCGCCATAGTGGGTATGGACCTGTTCCAGCTTCAGCATTTAGTCCTCTCCCAGGTAGGCCTTGATCACGCGCGGGTCGTTGCGCACTTCGGCGGGCTTGCCGACCACGATCGGGCGGCCGTGCTCCATCACCAGGATGCGGTCGGACACGCCCATCACCAGGCTCATGTCGTGCTCGATCAGCAGCACCGAGATGTTGAACTCGCGGCGCAGCTGGTCGATCAGCTGCGACAGCTCGACCTTCTCCTGCGGGTTGAGGCCGGCGGCGGGCTCGTCGAGCATCAGCAGGCGCGGGTTGGTGATCATGCAGCGCGCGATCTCCAGCCGGCGCTGGTGGCCGTACGACAGCGTGCCCGCCTCGCGGTTGGCCACGTCGCGCAGGCCCATGCGCTCGAGCCAGACCGCGGCGCGCTCCAGCGCCGCGCGCTCGGCGCGGCGGTAGGCCGGCGTGGCGAACAGGCCGTGCAGCAGGCCGGCGCGCACCTGCAGGTGCTGCGCCACCAGCAGGTTCTCGACCACCGTGAGCTGCCTGAACAGGCGGATGTTCTGGAACGTGCGCACCAGGCCGCGGCGCGCCACCTGGTGGCTCGGCAGGCGGGCTATCGAATGCCCGTCCAGCGTGACCTCGCCCGCGGTGGGCCGGTAGAAGCCGCCCACGCAGTTGAACACCGTGGTCTTGCCGGCGCCGTTGGGGCCGATGATGGCGAAGACCTCGTCGCGGCGCACGTCGAAATCGATGCCGTCCACGGCCAGCAGGCCGCCGAAGCGCATCTGCAGGCCGGAGACCTTCAGCAGTTCCGCCGGTTGTACTTGGTGTGCCTGGCTCATTGCGGCAACTCCACGTGGGGGCGGCTCGCGGGCAGCAGGCCCTGCGGACGCCACATCATCATCAGCACCATCACCAGGCCGAAGATCAGCATGCGGTACTCGGCGAAGCCGCGCGCCACCTCGGGCAGCACGGTCAGCAGGATCGCGGCCAGGATCACGCCCAGTTGCGAGCCCATGCCGCCCAGCACCACCACCGCCAGAATCAGCGCGGACTCGATGAAGGTGAACGATTCGGGATTGACCAGGCCCTGGCGCGCGGCGAAGAAGGCGCCGCCGAGGCCGGCGAAGGCCGCGCCCAGCGTGAACGCCGACAGCTTGATGCGGGTCGGGTTCAGGCCCAGCGAGCGGCACGCGATCTCGTCCTCTCGCAGCGCTTCCCACGCGCGCCCCATCGGCATGCGGATCAGCCGGCTGGTGACGAACAGCGTGAAGGCCACCAGCAGCAGCGCCAGCAGGTAGAGAAAGATCACCATGTGCTCGCCGCTGTAGTCCCAGCCGAGCAGCTCGTGGAAGGTCTTGACGCCCTCCACGCTGGCGCTGCGCGCCATCTCGATGCCGAACACGGTCGGCTTGGGAATGCCCGAGACGCCGTCCGGGCCGCCGGTGAGGCTGGTCAGGTTGTTGAGCAGCAGGCGGATGATCTCGCCGAAGCCCAACGTGACGATGGCCAGGTAGTCGCCGCGCAGGCGCAGCACCGGGAAGCCCAGCAGGAAGCCGAAGGTGGCCGACATGCAGGCGGCGATCGGCAGGCATTCCCAGAAGGTCAGGCCGAAATACTGGTTGAGCAGTGCGTAGGTGTAGCCGCCCACGGCGTAGAAGCCCACGTAGCCCAGGTCGAGCAGGCCGGCGTAGCCGACCACGATGTTCAGGCCCAGCCCCAGGATCACGTAGATCAGCGCCAGCGTGGCCACGTCCACCGCGCCGCGCGAGCCGAAGAACGGCCACACCAGCCCGGCGGCCAGCAGCAGCCAGATCACTTTGCGCTGGCGGTCCGCGCCCAGCGCCGGCATCGCCGGCAGCCTGATGCCGGCGCTCGCGCGCAGGAACAGCGGCTTGCACAACTGGAACAGGAAGACCGCGCCGACCGCCAGCCAGACCGGCTGCCAGTGCGGTTCGAGCACCACCTTGTAGCCGTCGAGCTTGAGCTGCAGGCCCAGCACCGGCACGGTAAGGATGGCGGTCATGACCGCCGCGGTAATCGCGTTCTTGAGGGATTGCCCCATCGATGCGTCGTTTCTCATCGCGCGCTCCTCAGACTTTTTCCACGTCCGGCTTGCCGAGCAGGCCGGTCGGGCGGAACAGCAGGATCAGCACCAGCAGGCCGAAGGCCACCACGTCCTTGTACTCGGCCGGCATGTAGCCGGAGGCGAAGGTCTCGGCCAGGCCCAGCAGCACGCCGCCCAGCATGGCGCCGGGAATGCTGCCGATGCCGCCCAGCACCGCCGCGGTGAAGGCCTTGATGCCGGCCACGAAGCCGATGAACGGGTTGAGCTTGCCGATGGTCAGGCCGATCAGCACGCCGCCCACGGCGGCCAGCATCGCGCCCAGCACGAACGTGAACGAGATCACGCGGTTGGTGTCGATGCCGAGCAGGTTGGCCATGCGCATGTCCTCGGCGCAGGCGCGGCAGGCGCGGCCCATGCGCGAGTGGCCGATGAACAGCGTCAGCGCCACCATCAGCACCAGCGTCACGCCGACGATCAGCAGGCGCGAGTACGGCACGGTCACGGTGAAGTCGCCGCCCATCTGGAATTCGATGGCGCCGGAGATCAGCACGGGCACGGAGACGTCGCGCGCGCCCTGCCCGATCTGCACGTAGTTCTGCAGGAAGATGGACATGCCGATGGCGGAAATCAGCGGCACCAGCCGCGGCCCGCCGCGCAGCGGCCGGTAGGCCACGCGCTCGACGGCGAAGCCGTACATGCCGGTGACCAGCACCGACACCAGCAAGGCGGCGCCCAGCACCAGCGGCAGCGGATACCCGGCCTGCACGCCGATCGCGGTGAGCGTCACCAGGCCCACGTAGGCGCCGATCATGTAGATCTCGCCGTGGGCGAAGTTGATCATGCCGATGATGCCGTAGACCATCGTGTAGCCGATGGCGATCAGCGCATAGATCGCACCCAGCGTCAGGCCGTTGACCAGCTGCTGGGTGAACTGTGGAAGGAACTCGTTCATGCGGGAAGCCCCATTACTTTGAAACCGGCGCCTTGAAAGCGGCGAGCCCCGGATCCGGCGAGGCCGGCCAGGACGGATGCCGCGCGCGCCGCGCTCATGCCGCGGCGCGCGGGCCGGCCGGGCCACGGCCCGATACCAAAACGCCCCGCCGGTATGCCGGGCGGGGCGTGCGAAGCCGATGTGCGGCTTAGTTGGCTGCGGTCTTGGTGGCGTCCTTGTGCCAGGTGAAGACGACGAACTTGAACGACTTGAGGTCGCCCTGGGCGTCGTACTCGACCTTGCCGATCGGGGTCTGGAAGGCGTTCTTGTGCATGTACGCGGCAACCTTGGCCGGGTCCGTGCTCTTGGCGCCGGCGATGGCGTCGCCGATGATCTGCACCGCGGCGTACGACGGCATCTGGAACGGGCCGTTGGCGTCGCGCTTCTTGTCGGCGAAGGCCTTGACCAGCGCGGCGTTGGCCGGGTCGGCCGAGAAGTCGGCCGGCAGCGTCACCAGCATGCCTTCGGAGGCCGGACCGGCGATGGCCGTCACGTCCTTGTTGCCCACGCCTTCGGGGCCCATGAAGGTGGCCTTGACGCCCTGCTCGCGCGCCTGGCGCAGCAGCAGGCCCATCTCGGGGTGGTAGCCGCCGAAGTAGACGAAGTCCACGCCCTGCGACTTGAGCTTGGTGATCACCGCGGAGTAGTCGGAGTCGCCGGCGTTGATGCCTTCGAACACGGCCACCGGGATCTTGGCGGCTTCCAGGTCCTTCTTCACCGACGAGGCGATGCCCTGGCCGTACGACTGCTTGTCGTGCAGCACGGCGACCTTCTTGGGCTTGACCTTGGCGATGATGTACTGGGCGGCGGCCGGGCCTTGCTGGTCGTCGCGGCCGATGGTGCGGAAGATGAACTTGCGCTTCTTGTTCTCGGTGAGCTGCGGCGCGGTGGCCGACGGCGTCACCATCACGACGCCTTCGTTCTCGTAGATGTCGGAGGCCGGGATCGTGGAACCCGAGCACACGTGGCCGATCACGTACCTGATTTTCTGGCTGACGATCTTGTTGGCGACGGCGACGGCCTGCTTCGGTTCGCAGGCGTCGTCCATCAGCACCACTTCGAACTTGTTGCCGCCGGCGCCGCCGGCCGCGTTGATCTGCTCGATGGCGGTCAGCGCGCCGGCCTTGACCATGTCGCCATACTGCGCAACCGAGCCGCTCATGGGGCCGGCGATGGCGATCTTGACGGTTTCCGCGTGGGCGGCGGCGCCGAAGGCAGCCAGTGCGGCGGCCAGGGAGATGGACGTAAGACGGGACAGCGTCATCAGGAGCTCCTCGATTATGTAGTGGTCACGGGCTGGTGGCGGCATGACCTGCGCAATCGAACAACACCCGCGAACTACCGCCGAGAAAAACGCCCGAGCGCGGAAGACGGGCCGACGAAGACAATGAACAGCGTATGCGGGGCCCGGCATGTGTCAGCCCCGCGCCGTGGCGAAGGACCTTGGTTCGGAAAGACAACGTGGATGCGTTCTCTATTGCGCAGGTGATTCGCCTGCCCCGCTCGCCGCGGCGCAATCCGGAAGGGTGGCCCGGCTGCTGTCGGCAAAGCAGCCCGCATTATAGGGGCAAATTTCCCGTCCGGCATCAAATCCGCACAATTAATGAGGACCTTAGCGGCTCAACCACGGCACAAATGGCCAGAAATTGCCGGTTTCACCACCTGGGCGGCAACGATTCTCCCGCAATGCACAAAGCGGTGCCGGCCTTGAATGACAAACGCCCCGGCAAGCCGGGGCGTCTGGTATTGCTGCACTGCTTGTGGCGCTGCCGCGGGCGGCCGCGCGGGCCGCCCGCCGCGGAAAATCAGCGCTTGCCGATCTCCGGCACGTCGCGGCTGGCCGCGCCGTTGAACAGCTGGCGCGGACGGCCGATCTTGTATTCCGGATCGGTGATCATCTCTTCCCACTGCGAGATCCAGCCCGGGGTGCGGGCCAGCGCGAAGATGCAGGTAAACAGCGAGGTCGGGATGCCCAGCGCGCGCTGCACGATGCCCGAGTAGAAGTCGACGTTCGGGTACAGCTTGCGGCTGACGAAGTATTCGTCTTCCAGCGCGATCTTTTCCAGCTCCATCGCCAGCTTGAACAGCGGGTCGTTGTGCAGGCCCAACTCGTTGAGCACTTCGTAGCAGGTTTCGCGCATCAGCTTGGCGCGCGGATCGTAGTTCTTGTACACGCGGTGGCCGAAGCCCATCAGGCGCACGCCCGAGTTCTTGTCCTTGACCTGCTTGATGAACTCGGTGATGTTGTCGACGCTGCCGATTTCCTCGAGCATCTTCAGCGCGGCTTCGTTGGCGCCGCCGTGGGCCGGACCCCACAGGCAGGCCACGCCGGCGGCGATGGCGGCGAACGGGTTGGTGCCCGACGAGCCGGCCAGGCGCACGGTCGAGGTCGAGGCGTTCTGCTCGTGGTCGGCGTGCAGGATGAAGATGCGGTCGAGCGCGCGCTCGAGCACCGGATTCACGGTGTACGGTGCGCACGGCGTGCTGAACATCATGCGCATGAAGTTGCCCGAGTAGGACAGGTCATTCTGCGGGTAGACGTACGGCTGGCCGATGTTGTACTTGTAGGCCATCGCGACCAGGGTCGGCATCTTGGCGATCAGGCGGATCGCGGAGATTTCGCGCTGGTGCGGATCGTCGATGTCCATCGCGTCGTGGTAGAACGCGCTCATGGCGCCCACCAGGCCCGTCAGCACGGCCATCGGGTGGGCATCGCGGCGGAAGCCGCGCAGGAAGAACTGCATCTGCTCGTGAACCATCGTGTGGTTCATCACGGCGTCGACGAACTCTTCCTTCTGCTTGGCGTTGGGCAGCTCGCCCTTGAGCAGCAGGTAGCAGGTTTCCAGGTGATCGCACTTGGTGGCCAGCTGCTCGATCGGGTAGCCGCGGTACAGCAGCTCACCCTTGTCGCCGTCGATATAGGTGATCTTCGAGTTGCACGAAGCCGTCGACATGAAACCGGGGTCGTAAGTGAACTTACCGGTTTGACCGTACAGCTTGCGAATATCGATTACGTCCGGACCTACGGTACCGGTGTAAATCGGCAGCTCAACGCTGGGGGAACCATCGGAAAACGATAGCGTGGCTTTCACATCGGACGGTGTCATGTCGGTTCCTTCAAATGCTTGACTAATGATGTTGACGATACTCAGACCGAACGCAGCAGAGAGATCACATGCCGCATCGGGGGCGTGTCGAGCTCACCGTCCAGCTCCTTGCGGGCAAGCAGCAGGTCCATCAACTCGTTGTCGCTCAGCTCGAACAGCTGGGAGAGCGAAGCCACGTCCTCATCGGACAGGTTTTGCTCGTAACGGTTGAAAAAACGTTCGACGATGATGTCGTTCTCCAGGAGGCCGCGCCGCGCGCGCCAGCGCAATCGCGCACGCCGGTGCGGATCGGCCTGGTGGGAGAAACTGGGGGAAGTACTTTCGCTCATAGGTCCCTACCTACTTCCGGCGCATCGCCCGGGCTGCATGGTGCAGGCCCGGGCTGACGCGCCGCTTACAACCACCGCGCGGTCAGACCGAGCGGCGAACCATCAGCTCCTTGATCTTGCCGATGGCCTTGGTCGGGTTCAGCCCCTTCGGGCAAACGTCGACGCAGTTCATGATGCTGTGGCAGCGGAACAGGCGGTACGGGTCGTTCAGGTCGTCCAGGCGCTGGCCGGTGGCCTGGTCGCGGCTGTCCGCGATGAAGCGGTAGGCCTGCAGCAGGCCGGCCGGGCCGACGAACTTGTCCGGGTTCCACCAGAACGACGGGCACGACGTCGAGCAGCTCGCGCACAGGATGCATTCGTACAGGCCGTCGAGCTCGTCGCGCTCCTCGGGCGACTGCAGGCGCTCTTTCTCGGGCGGCGGCTCGTCGTTGATGAGGTACGGCTTGATCGAATCATACTGCTTGAAGAACTGCGTCATGTCGACGATCAGGTCGCGCACGACCGGCAGGCCGGGCAGCGGGCGCAGCACGATGCGGTCCGGCAGCTCGCGCATGTTGGTCAGGCAGGCCAGGCCGTTCTTGCCATTGATGTTCATGGCATCCGAACCGCACACGCCTTCGCGGCACGAGCGGCGGAACGAGATCGACTCGTCGAGCTTCTTCAGCTTGACCAGCGCGTCCAGCAGCATGCGCTCGTGACCGTCCAGCTCGACCTCGTAGGTCTGCATGCGGGGTGCCGCATCCTTGTCCGGATCGTAGCGGTAGACTTCGAAAATACGCTTCATTTCTGTGGGTCCTGTTTAGCTCTTCGACGCGGTGCTCAGAAGGTCCGGGCCTTGGGCGGAACGCTTTCCACCGTCAGCGGCTCCATCTTCACCGGCTTGTAGTCGAGGCGATTGCCTTCGCTGTAGAACAGCGTGTGCTTGAGCCAGTTCTGATCGTCGCGATTGGGGAAGTCGCTGTGGGCGTGCGCGCCGCGCGATTCCTTGCGGGCTGCCGCCGAGATCATGGTCGCCTTGGCCACTTCCACCAGGTTGGACACTTCCAGGGCTTCCACCAGCGCGGTGTTGAAGACCTTGGACTTGTCCTTGAGGTGGATGTTGGCGGCGCGCTCGGTCACTTCCAGGATGCGCTCGACGCCTTCGTCCATCAGCTTCTGCGTGCGGAACACGCCGGCATGCGACTGCATGTTCTTGCGGATGTCGTTGGCCACGTCCTGGGTGTACTCGCCCGACGACGACGACTGCAGCTTGGCCAGGCGCGACAGCGCGCGGTCGGCGGCGTCGGCCGGCAGCGGCTTGTGCTCCTTCTGCTTGATCGCGGTCGCGGCGATGTGGTTGCCGGCCGAGCGGCCGAACACCACCAGGTCCAGCAGCGAGTTGGTGCCCAGGCGGTTGGCGCCGTGCACCGACACGCACGAGCATTCGCCGATCGCGTAGAAGCCGTTGATGACCTCGTTGGGGTTGCCGTTCTTCGGCGCCACCACCTGGCCGTGGAGGTTCGTCGGGATGCCGCCCATCTGGTAGTGGATGGTCGGGACCACGGGAATCGGTTCCTTGATCGCGTCGACGTTGGCGAACTTCAGGCCGATTTCGCGGATCGACGGCAGGCGCTTCATGATGGTGTCCGCACCGACGTGGGTGAGGTCCAGCAGCACGTAGTCGCCGTTCGGGCCGCAGCCGCGGCCTTCCTTGATTTCCTGGTCCATCGAGCGCGAGACGAAGTCGCGCGGCGCCAGGTCCTTCAGCGTCGGCGCGTAGCGCTCCATGAAGCGCTCGCCGTCCTTGTTGCGCAGGATGCCGCCTTCGCCGCGCACGCCTTCGGTGATCAGCACGCCCGCGCCGGCCACGCCGGTCGGGTGGAACTGCCAGAACTCCATGTCTTCCAGCGGCACGCCCGCGCGCGCCGCCATGCCCAGGCCGTCGCCGGTGTTGATGAAGGCATTGGTGGAAGCGGCGTAGATGCGGCCCGCGCCGCCGGTGGCGAACAGCGTGGTCTTGGCTTCGAGGATGTAGACTTCGCCGGTTTCCATTTCCAGCGCGGTCACGCCCAGCACGTCGCCGTCCTCGTCGCGGATCAGGTCCAGCGCCATCCATTCGACGAAGAAGTGGGTCTTGGCGCGCACGTTGCGCTGGTACAGCGTGTGCAGCAGCGCGTGGCCGGTGCGGTCGGCCGCGGCGCAGGCGCGCTGGACCGGCTTCTCGCCGTAGTTCGAGGTGTGGCCGCCGAACGGGCGCTGGTAGATGGTGCCGTCGGCGTTGCGGTCGAACGGCATGCCGAAGTGTTCGAGCTCGTAGACCACCTTGGGCGCTTCACGGCACATGAATTCGATCGCGTCCTGGTCGCCCAGCCAATCGGAACCCTTGATGGTGTCGTAGAAGTGATAGTGCCAGTTGTCCTCGCTCATGTTGCCGAGCGAGGCGCCGATGCCGCCCTGCGCCGCGACGGTGTGCGAGCGCGTGGGGAACACCTTGGACAGCACGGCCACGTTCAGGCCGGCTTCCGCGAGCTGGAGGGATGCGCGCATCCCGGCGCCGCCCGCCCCGACGATGACCACGTCGAAACGTCGACGCGGCAATCCAGTCTTGACTGCGACCATTTATTACACCCTCCAGAGAATCTGAGCAGCGTAGCTCGCACAACCGACGAGCCACAGAATCGTAAGAACTTGCAGCACGAGGCGCACGGCCATCGGCTTCACATAGTCCATCCAGATGTCGCGCACGCCGATCCAGGCATGGAACAGCAGCGACAGGATGGTGAGGAACGTGATGACCTTCATCCACTGATTGGAGAAGAGACCCGCCCACGCTTCGTAGGAAGCGCCGTTCGAGAGCAGGAAGGAAATCGCCAGCACGACGGTGAAGACCACCATGATGACCGCGGTGACGCGCTGCAGGAGCCAGTCTTTCAGACCGTAGTGCGCACCGACGACAAGACGCTTGGGACCGATATTATTATTTGCCACCTTGACTCTCCTCAAAACAGGCCGAACAGCTTCAGGCCGAAAATCGCGGTGAGCAACAGGCTGACGACCAGCACGGCGACGGCGGACTTGGCCGAGGCGGGCTTGGTCACGCCGACGTGCACGTCGAGCAGCAGGAAACGGATGCCGGCGCAGAAATGGTGCAGGTAGCCCCAGATCAGGACCAGCAGAACCAGCTTGACGAAGCCGCCGGACAGAAGCGCCGAGAACTTTGCGAAGCTCAGTTCCGAGGTGACGCTTTGCTCGAACAGATAGAGCACGAAAGGAAGGAGGAGGAACATCAGGGCACCGCTCGCGCGATGCAGGATGGACACCTTGCCGGCCCAGGGCAACCTGTAACGCGCTAGCTGCGTGACATGGATGTTCCGGAACTCCGGCCTGGCTTGTTTGACGGCTTCAGCCATGCGAGACCCCATTTTGCGGTAAACAAAAAACGAAACTACTCAATGCCCTGCATGCAAATGAATGCAGTTGGAGCAAATCCACATAATTTTAGCGCCTTTGTTGCGCGGCGCACCAATAATTTTCAGCTATCGCGCACCAACATGGCGTGCCCGACAATCGCACGCGGCTACGCCACGGCGTAATATTTCCCTGCTTCGGCGCAACGGCGGGCAGCCATCATCGCGACGACAGCAATAATCATCCGGGATAACCACTCGGCAGCTAGCTCAAATCGTTCTGATAATAGTGCCGGGTAGTGACATACAAACCGCGCCGGACTTCGACGGGGCGATCGCCATAGGTGAAGGAGACACGCTCGACGGACAGCAGCGGCGTGCCGGCCTCCACGGACAGCAGGGCGGCGGTGGCGGCATCGGCGGCCACCGCGCGGATCTTTTCCGAGGCCCGGATCATGCGGGTGCCGAACTCGGCCTCGAACAATGCGTACATCGGGCCCTTCCACTCGGTCAGCTTCTCCGCGGTCAGGCCTTTGAAATTGGTGCCCAGCAGCCAGATCTCGTCCAGCACGGTGGGCTCGCCGGAGAAGAACAGCACGCGGCGGATCTGCACCACGCTGTCGCCGGTGCGGATGTCGAGCAGGCGGGCGATCTCGGCCGGGGCGCGCAGGCGCTTGCACTCCAGCACCTGGCTCGCGCCATAGTGCGGCTCGCCCTCATCGGGCACGAGACGCAGGAAACGGAACTTGACGCCATCCTCGTGATGGGTCGTGACGAAGGTGCCCTTGCCCTGGCGGCGCGCCACCAGGTTCTCGGCGGCGAGCTCGTCGATGGCCTTGCGCACGGTGCCCTGGCTGACCTTGTAGCGGGCCGCCAGGTCCATCTCGCTGGGGATCATCTCGCCCGGCTTCCATTCGCCGGACTGCAGGCTCTGGGTGATGAGCGCCTTGATCTGCTGGTAAAGGGGGCTGAACGTGGGCGAAACCGCCGCGACGGGCGATTGCGCTCCGGCGCCGGACGTAGCGGCGCCGTTATCCTGCGCTGCGGCAACGGCAGTACCAACGAGGGGCGTGGGCAGGGATGACATAGCCGAATTTCACCACAAAACGGCGGAGGGCGTCCAGCGCGGCATCAAATGTCTTATGTCTTATATAAGACATATGAATTGACATTGCAGATATGGGCGCCTACACTCCCGCTGGTTTCGACGCCGGCACCGCTCTGGATACGGCACCCCTCTTCGCAGTAGACTTACGCCTTGTCGCACCCCATGACCCGTTGTGGCTCACTCCAGTCGGCATCGCTCCCAGCGCGCCGGCGGACTGCCGCCTGCCGCCGTGGCGACGAACCCGCACCCGGTGACGTCCGGACCACCGTCCGGCGCGACACTGTCCAGTTTCCCCCTCTTTTCGTTTGGAGATGTACTCATGGCTAAAGCCCCAATGCGCGTCGCAGTGACCGGCGCCGCTGGCCAGATCGGCTATTCCCTGCTGTTCCGTATCGCCAACGGCGACATGCTGGGCAAAGACCAGCCGGTCATCCTCCAACTGCTCGACCTCCCGCAAGCCCAGGCCGCCGTCAAGGGCGTCGTGATGGAACTGGAAGACTGCGCGTTCCCGCTGCTGGCAGGCGTGGTGATCACCGATGATCCCAAGGTCGCCTTCAAGGACGCCAACGTGGCCCTGCTGGTCGGCGCCCGCCCGCGCAGCAAGGGCATGGAGCGCAAGGACCTGCTCGAAGCCAACGCCCAGATCTTCACGGTGCAGGGCAAGGCGCTGAACGAAGTCGCCAGCCGCGACATCAAGGTGCTGGTGGTCGGCAACCCGGCCAACACCAACGCCTACATCGCCATGAAATCGGCACCGAGCCTGCCGCGCGAAAGCTTCACCGCCATGCTGCGCCTCGATCACAACCGCGCGCTGTCGCAGATCGCCGCCAAGATCGGCAAGCCGGTCTCGTCGATCGAGAAGCTGTTCGTGTGGGGCAACCACAGCCCGACCATGTACGCCGACTACCGCTACGCCACCGTCGATGGCCAGAGCGTCAAGGACCTGATCAACGACCACGCCTGGAACAACGACGTGTTCCTGCCGACCGTCGGCAAGCGCGGCGCCGCCATCATCGAGGCGCGCGGCCTGTCGTCGGCCGCCTCGGCCGCCAACGCCGCCATCGACCACGTGCGCGACTGGGTGCTGGGCACCAACGGCAAGATCGTCACGATGGGCATCCCGTCGAACGGCGAGTACGGCATCCCGGCCGACACCATGTTCGGCTACCCGGTGACCACCGCCAACGGCAAGTACGAGATCGTCAAGGGTCTGGAGATCGACGCCTACAGCCAGGAAAAGATCAACATCACCCTGAAGGAACTGGAAGAAGAAAAGGCCGGCGTGCAGCACCTGCTCGGCTGATCCGCTTCAGATCCAGTCCCAGGCAGCGCCGATGACCAGGCCGGAGCCCCGCAACGATTCACGGATCGGCGCGGGCTCCGGCTTTTTTCATGCCCGCGCCGCCCGGCCCTCCCACCTCGAAAAGAATCCATAACGTGCACCCCTCCGAGGTCTTGTTCCAGGGCGAAGCCATTGCGGCCCAACTGCCGGTGTGCGACCACTACGCCGGCAATGAGAAGCTGATGCTGAAATCGCTGGCCCTGCAGCAAGAGCTTGGGCCGGTCTTCGACATCACCCTCGACTGCGAGGACGGCGCCGCCGTCGGCCTCGAGCGCGAGCACGCCGAACTGTGCGCGCGCCTCGTCAACGGCCCGCAGAACCGCTTCAACCGAGTCGGCGTGCGCATCCACGACCCGGCCCACCCGGCCTGGCGCGCCGACGTCGACATGCTGGTCGGCAGCGCCGGCGCGCGCCTGGCCTACGTGGTCGTGCCCAAGGTGGCCGACGTGGTCGAGGTCGCGCGCGTGACCGACCACGTCAACCAGGTGGCGCGCGCCGCCGGCATTGCCCGCCACATCCCGATTCATGTGCTGATCGAGACACACGCGGCGCTCGAGCAGGTCTTCGACATCGCCCGCCTGGTGCAGGTCGAATGCCTGAGCTTCGGCCTGATGGATTTCGTCTCGGCCCACCACGGCGCGATCCCGGGCGAGGCCATGCGCTCGCCGCAGCAGTTCGAGCACCCGCTGATCCGGCGCGCCATGCTGGAGATCTCCGCCGCCTGCCACCGCTACGGCAAGGTGCCCTCGCACAACGTCAGCACCGACATCGCCCAGCCCGAGCGCGCCGGCGAGGACGCCCTGCGCGCGCGCGCCGAATTCGGCTACCTGCGCAAGTGGAGCATCCACCCGAGCCAGATCGGGCCGATCGTGGCGGCCTTCCGCCCGAGCGGCGCGGAGATCGGCACGGCCAGCGAGATCCTGCTGGCCGCCTACGAAAACAACTGGGCGCCGATCCGGCACCAGGGCCAGCTCCACGACCGCGCCAGCTACCGCTATTACTGGTCGCTGCTGCAGCGCGCCCACGCCACCGGCGCGCGTCTGCCGGGCACGGTGCTGGACTGCTTCTTTCCATGACCGCGGCGGCCCGCCCGCCAGACCGCCGACCGCCCCGCCAACAGACAGGAGACGCGATGCCAGAGCAGCAGCCCGCCCCGCGGCCAACCCCGAAGCCCAAGAAATCCGTCGCCCTGTCGGGCGTGGCCGCCGGCAACGCCGCGCTGTGCACGGCAAGGCGCGTGCGGCGGCGGAATTGTGTAACCAATGGAAGGTGTGCTTCGCCCGGACTTTCAAATCGTAGAGAATAGCGGCGGATATGTGGCTGCCGGCCCCTGGCCCCCGTCACCCGCCTTTGACCCAACCATGAAGGAACCCACAGAATGAAGCATCTCGTCCTCGCCGCCTGCATCGGCGCCTTTTCGCTGACCTCCGCCGGCGTTGCGATGGCCCAGGAACCGGCCAAGAAGGCCGCTCCCGCCAAGAAGGCGCCCGCCCACAAGGCCGCCCCCAAGAAGAAGGCAACCGTCGCTGCCAAGGAAGTCCCGGCCGTGCCAGCCGGCGAGAAATGGCAGTGCGAACTGGGCCACTCCCTCTACATCAGCGGCAACATGCTGCGCGACGAAGTCATCGCCGTGAACTGGGAGGGCAAGGAATACCGCCTGCCGCGCCAGTCCACCGTGACCGGCGCCGACCGCTATTTCGACGCCCGCTCCGGCATGGACCTGGTGGTGATCCCGAGCAAGGCCATGCTGTTCAACAAGAACGCCGGCCAGCGCCTGGCCGACGAATGCCAGACCGCCGACATGCTGGCCGGCGGCTCCGCCCCGACCCAGGCCGGCGCACTGCGCGCGCCGGTGGCCACGCCGCTGCTGGTGGCGCCGCCGTCCGCGCCGGCCACCGCCGAGGCCGGCCAGCCCGCCACCGCGCAGAAGTGACGCCGCGCGACGCCGCCGCGCGGGCGTCGCACCGACATCGCGGAGCATCAGTCATCGGCAGTATCGGAAAGGCATAAAAAGGCACCAGGCAGCACAAATTCCCGAGGGGACCCATGTCTGCACCTATTGCGAACGTCCGGCCGGAGCCCGATCAGGTACTGGCCGACATCGTCGACTACGTGACCGGCTACCAGATCAAGAGCGCGCTGGCCTTCGACACGGCCCGCAACTGCCTGATCGACACCCTCGGCTGCGGCCTGGAAGCCTTGTCCTATCCCGCCTGCACCAAGCTGCTGGGTCCCATCGTGCCGGGCACGGTGGTGCCCAACGGCGCCCGGGTGCCGGGCACCCAGTTCCAGCTCGACCCGGTGCAGGCCGCCTTCAGCATCGGCGCCATGATCCGCTGGCTCGACTTCAACGACACCTGGCTGGCCGCCGAATGGGGCCACCCGTCGGACAACCTCGGCGGCATCCTCGCCACGGCCGACTGGCTGTCGCGCAACCACGTGGCCGCCGGCCGCAAGCCGCTGGCCATGAAGCAGGTGCTCGCGGCCATGATCAAGGCCCACGAGATCCAGGGCTGCATCGCGCTGGAAAACTCGTTCAACAAGGTCGGCCTGGACCACGTGGTGCTGGTCAAGGTGGCCTCCGCCGCCGTGGTCGCGCACATGCTGGGCCTGGCGCGCGAGGAGATCATCAACGCGGTCTCGCTGGCGTGGGTCGACGGCCAGTCGCTGCGCACCTACCGCCACGCCCCCAACACCGGCAGCCGCAAGAGCTGGGCCGCCGGCGACGCCACCAGCCGCGCCGTGCGCCTGGCCCTGATGGCCCGCACCGGCGAGATGGGCTACCCCTCGGTGCTCACCGCCCGGGGCTGGGGCTTCTACGACGTGCTGTTCAAGGGCCAGCCGTTGCGCTTCCAGCGCCCCTACGGCACCTACGTGATGGAGAACGTGCTGTTCAAGATCGCCTACCCGGCGGAATTCCACGCGCAGACCGCGGTGGAGGCGGCCATGACCCTGCACGGCCGGCTCGCCGCCGCCGGCAGGACGGCCGCCGACATCCGGCGCATCACCATCCGCACCCACGAAGCCTGCATCCGCATCATCGACAAGACCGGCCCGCTGGCCAACCCGGCCGACCGCGACCACTGCATCCAGTACATGGTCGCCGTGCCGCTGCTGTTCGGCCGCCTGACCGCCGGCGACTACGAGGACCGCATCGCCGCCGACCCGCGCATCGACGCGCTGCGCGCCAAGATCGCCTGCGTGGAAGACCCCGCCTTCACCGCCGACTACCACGACCCCGACAAGCGCGCGATCGCCAACGGGCTGACCGTGGAGCTGAACGACGGCACGGTGCTGCCCGAGGTGCTGGCGACCTACCCGCTCGGCCACCGGCGCCGCCGCGCAGAGGGCATCCCGCTGCTGGTGGAGAAGTTCAGGACCAACCTCGCGCGCCGCTTCCCGGAGCGCCAGCAGCAGACCATCCTGGCGGTATCGCTGGACCAGGCGCGCCTGGAGGCGATGCCGGTCCACGAGTACGTGGATCTGTACGTCATCTGAGCACCGCGGGCGCGCGCCGGGCGCCGGCTTGCCCTACAATCGACGCGGTGCAAACGTTGGCCTGGCCTCGTCTGCGCAAGACAGCATGCGGTGGCCGGCAATAGAATCGGCAGCACGGCCGGCGGCACGATCGGGGAAACAGGGAAGCAGAGAAGCAAGAAAAAAAGCAGCAGGCATCAGCATGGCGCCCCCGCCGGCGGCCGCAGCACGAATGACGGATTTACGAATCAAGCCAGTCCGCACCATCTTTCGAATGGAGTAAGGCAATGCCCCACAATCTCAATAAGACTCTGAAAGAATTCAAGATCAGCCCGGGCCTCAAGGGCCAGTACTATTCCCTGCCGCAGCTGGGCAAGGCGCTCGGCGTGGCCATCGAACGCCTGCCGGTATCGATCCGCGTGGTGCTCGAATCGGTGCTGCGCAACTGCGACGGCAAGAAAGTCACCGAGGAACACGTCAGGCAGCTCGCCAGCTGGAAGCCGGTGGCCGAGCGCGTGGACGAGATCCCGTTCGTGGTGGCGCGCGTGGTGCTGCAGGACTTCACCGGCGTGCCGCTGCTGGCCGACCTGGCCGCCATGCGCAACGTGGCCGAGAAGATGGGCAAGAACCCCAAGAAGATCGAGCCGCTGGTGCCGGTGGACCTGGTGGTCGACCACTCGGTGCAGATCGACCACTTCCGCGAGAAGAAGGCGCTCGACCTCAACATGCAGCTGGAATTCCAGCGCAACAACGAGCGCTACCAGTTCATGAAGTGGGGCATGCAGGCGTTCGACACCTTCGGCGTGGTGCAGCCGGGCTTCGGCATCGTGCACCAGGTCAACCTCGAATACCTGGCGCGCGGCGTGCACAAGAAGGACGGCGTGTACTACCCGGACACCCTGGTCGGCACCGACAGCCACACCACCATGATCAACGGCATCGGCGTGGTCGGCTGGGGCGTGGGCGGCATCGAGGCGGAAGCCGGCATGCTGGGCCAGCCGGTCTATTTCCTGACGCCGGACGTGGTCGGCGTGGAGCTCAAGGGCCGCCTGCGCGAAGGCGTCACGGCCACCGACCTGGTGCTCACCATCACCGAGATGCTGCGCCGCGAAAAGGTGGTCGGCAAGTTCGTCGAGTTCTTCGGCGAGGGCACCGCCAGCCTGGCGCTGCCGGACCGCGCCACCATCGGCAACATGGCGCCCGAGTACGGCGCCACGATGGGTTTCTTCCCGGTCGACGAGAAGACCATCGACTACTTCAAGGGCACCGGCCGCACGGCCGAGGAGATCGCCGCGTTCGAGGGCTATTTCCGCGCCCAGGAGATGTTCGGCGTGCCCAAGGCCGGCGACATCGACTACACCAAGGTGCTCACGCTCGACCTCGGCAGCGTGACCCCCTCGCTGGCCGGCCCGAAGCGCCCGCAGGACCGCATCGAGATCGGCAGCGTCAAGGCCACCTTCGCCTCGCTGTTCGCCAAGCCGGTGGCCGAGAACGGCTTCAACAAGGACATCGCCGAGCTGGACAAGACCTACACCACGAGCAACGGCGTCGACGTGAAGAACGGCGACGTGCTGATCGCCGCCATCACCTCCTGCACCAACACCTCCAACCCGAGCGTGCTGCTGGCCGCGGGCCTGCTGGCCAAGAAGGCGGTGGAAGCCGGCCTCAAGGTGGCGCCGCACATCAAGACCTCGCTCGCCCCCGGCAGCCGCGTGGTGACGGAATACCTGCAGGCCACCGGCCTGCTGCCGTACCTGGAAAAGCTGGGCTTCGGCGTGACCGCCTACGGCTGCACCACCTGCATCGGCAACGCCGGCGACCTCACGCCCGAACTGAACGAGGCCATCACCAAGAACGACCTCGTGGCCGCCGCGGTGCTGTCCGGCAACCGCAACTTCGAGGCGCGCATCCACCCGAACATCCGCGCCAACTTCCTGGCCTCGCCGCCGCTGGTGGTGGCCTACGCCATCGCCGGCAACGTCACGCGCGACCTGATGACCGAGCCGGTCGGCACGGGCAAGGGCGGCCGCGAGATCTACCTGGGCGACATCTGGCCGAGCTCGGAGGAAATCCACGCCCTGCTCAAGTTCGCCATGAACGCCGACGTGTTCCGCACCAACTACGAGCAGGTCAAGAAGCCGAGCAAGCTGTGGGCCAAGGTCAAGGGCACCAAGGGCCAGGTCTACGACTGGCCCGCGTCCACCTACATCGCCGAGCCGCCCTTCTTCCAGGACTTCGGCATGGAGCCGGCCGCGACCCAGGCGAGCGTGCGCGGCGCGCGCGCGCTCGGCGTATTCGGCGACTCCGTGACCACCGACCACATCTCGCCGGCCGGCTCGATCAAGGAATCCTCGCCCGCGGGCAAGTACCTGCAGGCCAACGGCGTGCTCAAGGCGGACTTCAACAGCTACGGCTCGCGCCGCGGCAACCATGAAGTCATGATGCGCGGCACCTTCGCCAACGTGCGCATCAAGAACCTGATGCTGCCGGTCAAGCCCGACGGCTCGCGCGTGGAAGGCGGCGTCACGCTGCACCAGCCTTCCGGCGAGGAAATGTCGATCTACGACGCCGCCATGCAGTACATCGCCGAAGGCACGCCCACCGTGGTGTTCGGCGGCGAGGAATACGGCACCGGCTCGTCGCGCGACTGGGCGGCCAAGGGCACGCAGCTGCTCGGCGTCAAGGCCGTGATCACGCGCAGCTTCGAGCGCATCCACCGCTCCAACCTGGTCGGCATGGGCGTGCTGCCGCTGCAGTTCAAGGGCAACGACAGCGTGCAGACGCTCGGCATCATCGGCAACGAGACCTTCGACATCGAAGGCATCGAGGGCGAACTGAAGCCGCAGCAGGACGTCACGCTGGTGATCAAGCGCGTCAACGGCGACGTGCAGCGCGTGCCGGTGCTGCTGCGCATCGACACCCCGATCGAGGTCGACTACTACAACCACGGCGGCATCCTGCCGTTCGTGCTGCGCCAGCTGCTGGCCGCCTGAGCGGACGGCCCCCTCGCGGGGCTTGCCGGCAGGGTCCGAAGCCGCTGGCCGCGCCTCCTCCGGGAGGTACGCGGCCAGCGGCTTTTTCGTTCCCGAAAGCGCCGCAGGCGCCGCCTGGCGGATGGCGGCCCGGCCGCCGGCCTGTGTAAGTTCCACGCAAGCCTGCGCTGCGACACTGCCATCAACAACAAGAAAGCACCGCGCGCGCGGCGGCTTCCGACACGCATCCCATCCCGGAGACAAACATGGCAAAGATCTTCATCGCATTCGTCGTCATCGCCGGCGCGGCGCTCTACCTGCTCACCAAGGGCGGCGGCGACATTTCCATCGGCGGCGAGCAGCACAGCGTGGAAAGCCACGCGCCCGAAACCCCGCAGCCGCCCGCGCAGAAATAGGCGGCATCGGGACCGGCATCCCGGCGCATATCGGGCCGGATGCCCGGCCGGCGCGCGGGCGGCACTGCCCCGCCCGCGCCCGGCGGCGCCCATGCGGCGGCGCACGCCATGTTTTGTCAACGTAGCGAGTAGAATACCGTTTTACCGAAAAACGGATGATCTCGACTTATGGCAGGTTTTCGCCCCAAGGCTTCCCAACGTCTTTCGCCTGACGCCGAGCGTCTGGTGGCCGATGCGCTCGCGCTCGATGCCTCGGGCAGCCGCATGGAGGACGGGTACTGGGAGCGGCGGCTCTCGCAACGCCTGGGCCGGCTGCTGAAGAACGGCAGCCAGTCCGCGCTCGACGCGGCGCTCGAACACCTGTTCAAGCACAACGCCGACGCCTCCGACGTGCTGGCCGAGCAAGCCGAGACCCTGGCCGAATCCGCCACCGTCGACATCGACGGTGTCAGCTACGACGCCCTGCTGATCGCCGCGCCCATCCTCGCCCACACGCGCTACGCCATTCCCTCGGGCGCGCTCAAGCCCGAGCTGGCGCAGACGCTGTCGGTGCACCTGCAGGCGCACGTGCTGGCCGCGGGCACGCGCATGGCGCTCTCGCCCTACCTGTACAGCATCGACCAGCTCCCGCGCACGCACAGCGACACCTTCGCGCTGACCTACAAGCTGGTGTCGGCGGCGATGTCCGGCGCCACGCCCAAGGTCGACCTGCGCGACCTGCCGGAAACCGCGCCGATCCTGGCCGACCCGCGCTACCTGCTGGCGGTGGTGGTGGCGCCGCACGAGCAGGCCCTGTTCCGCTGGCAGGAAGACGCCAAGGACCACCACGCCGAGCGCTCGATGTGCCTCGAGCAATGGCGCACCCAGGTGCAGCCGTCGATCGCGCTGCTGCTGCCGGGCTGCGAGTTCGAGCTGCTGCTGCCGGACGCCTTCTTCCTGTCCTGCCGCGAATCGGACAAGAGCATCCGCCCGCTTACCGTGCGCGCGGCGGTCAACTACCTGTGCGGCACGCTCGACGTGCCCGCCGGCCAGATGGCCGCGGTGGTGGCCGCCTTCGGCGAGGAAGAGGTCGAGGAATACCGCGTCGGCTTCACCATGCGCGGCGAGAAGGACGTGATCTACGGCATCGTCTGGCCGGTCTACGGCCGCGAGTCCGGCGAGATCGACGCCACCGACAAGGACAACCCGCTCGAGCAGATCTGCGAGGAGCTGCGCAATGCCGGCGTGGAAGACATCTTCCGCCACGCCGCGCTGTTCGACCCCGAGTATTGCGAAGACTGCGGCACGCCGCTCTACGCCGACCGCTCGGGCGAGATCGTGCACGCCGAACTGCCCGAGGACGCGCCGACGCAGCAGCCGCTGTTCCACTGAGCGCGCCCCTTCCCCGCTCGTTCGCCGACGGCCCGCCTTGCGCGGGCCGTTTTCGTTGACGGGGGCCGGTCAGGCCGGCGGCGGGCTCACGCAGCGCCACAGCGCGTGGCCCGAGGCCGCGTACTTGCGCTCGAACGGCGTGATGGCCTCGGCCGGCCGCCACGGCTCGACCGCCGCCGGCCGCCCCACCAGCGCCAGCGCCTGGGCGAACTCGTCGATGTAGACCTGCCAGTTGCTGCGGCACTCCAGGTAGCCGCCGCAGGCGGCTAGCGCCGGGAACACCGCGTGGCCCTGCCAGCGCCGCCCGAGGTGGCCGATCTTGGGCCACGGATTGGGATAGAGCACGTAATGGCGCGCCACCGGCACATGTTCGGCCTGCAGCAGGCGCCAGACGTCGACGAGGTCGGCCCGCGCCCAGGTGAAGTTGGCCGGCAGCGGCCCGTCCCACCAGTCCTTGCCGCCGGCCAGCCGCTTCTCGGACTGGTCCACGCCGATCACGAAGTGGTCCGGAAACGCCGTGGCCAGCCGCAGCGTGCTCTCGCCCACGCCGCAGCCGGCGTCGAGGATCAGCGGCGCGGCCCCGGCGCGCTGCCATTGCTGCAGCGCAAGATCGAGCGCGCGCCGGCTCGGCTCGCCGATCGGCTTGCGGAACGGCTCGGCGAGGTGGCGGGCCACGCGCGCGGCGAGATGGTCGTGGACATCGGCCTGGGCCGAGGTGATGGTGCGGGAATTGGCGAACATGGGCGCGATTCTACCGGCTGGCCGCCGCGCCGGTGGACAGGCGCGGCGCCGGCGGCGAGCATGAGGACATGCCGCGGCTATCGCACGCCGATGTCGTTTTGGCGGCACAATGCGGGCAGCCGGGTCGGCCGCACGCCCGCTGGCCGCTCGCCGCCTCGCCGCGGGCGGCGCCGCGTGCCGGCCACCCCCTTCTGAGAACCCGCCGCCGCCCGCCCGTGCCCACGCGCGGAGCGCGCGGCCCGTGCTAGGAGCGCATCCCATGACCGCCAACCACCGCCTCCCCCAACCCGCCCGCCGCCCGGCGGCCCCGACGCCGCGCCGCGCGCTGCTGCAAGCCGCCACGGCGCTGGTGCTCGGCGCCGCCGCGCTGCTGATGCTGCCCGCCGGCGCGGCCCGGGCCGAGGACCTGCGCATCGGCCTGTCCGCCGACGTGACCTCGATGGACCCGCAGTGGAACAACTCGGGCCCCAACAACGCCATCGCGCTGCATATCTTCGAGTCGCTGGTGTTCATGGACAAGAACGCCCGCTACATTCCCGGGCTGGCGCTGTCGTGGAAGCCGGTCAACGCCATCACCTGGGAGATCAAGCTGCGCCCCAACGTGAAATGGCACGACGGCACGCCGTTTACCAGCGAGGACGTCAAGGCCTCGCTCGAGCGCCCCGAGAAACTGGTCAACAGCCCCGGCTCGTTTACCAGCTACACCAAGCCGATCGCGCGCATCGACACGCCCGACCCGCTCACCGTGCGCCTGACCATGAGCGTGCCCAACTACGCCAACCTCGCCAACGACCTCAACAGCGTGCCGATCATGCCGAAGAAGGTGGCGGCCACGCTGAGCCAGGCCGACTTCGACTCCGGCAAGGCCATGATCGGCACCGGGCCGTTCAAGTTCGTGCGCTTCGCGCGCGGCCAGGAAATCGTGATGGCGAAGAACCCCGACTACTGGGGGCCCAAGCCGGAATGGGACCGCGCCATCTTCCGCATCCTCACCGACAACGGTGCGCGCAGCGCGGCGCTGCTGGCCGGCGACGTGGACGTGATCGAAAGCGTGCCCTCGGCCGACGTCGCCAGGCTCAGGCAGAACCCCAAGTTCCGCATCGAGCAGCAGGTCTCGTGGCGCACCATCTTCTGGCAGATGGACCAGTCGCGCGACAACCCGCCGTTCGTCACCGACAAGGCCGGCAAGCCGCTCGGCAAGAACCCGTTCAAGGACGCGCGCGTGCGCGCCGCGATCAGCCACGCCCTGAACCGCGACGCCATCGTCAGCCGCATCATGGAAGGGCTGGCGGTGCCGGCCTCGTCGATCGTCTCGCCGCAGATCTTCGGCCATCCGGGCACCAAGCCCGACGCCTACGATCCCGAAGGCGCCAAAAAGCTGCTGGCCGCGGCCGGCTACCCGGACGGCTTCGGCCTCACGCTGCACGCCACCAACAACCGCTACCTGAACGACGCCGCCGTGGCGCAGGCCACCGCCAGCATGCTCACGCGCATCGGCATCCAGACCAAGGTGGAAACGCTGCCCGTGGCGGCCTACTTCACGCGCGCGCGCCAGGGCGACTTCGCCTTCGAGATGCTGGGCTGGGGCTCGGCCGCGGCCGACGTGGCGCTGCGCTCGATCACCGGCACGCCCAACGCCAAGACCGGCTACGGCACCTGGAACTGGGGCAAGTACGGCAACGCGCAGCTCGACCAGCTGATCGAGAAGTCGCTCACCACCGTGAGCAGCGACAAGGCGCGCGAGGAAAACGCCCGCGCCGCGGCCCGGTTCGCGCTGGCCGACCATGCCATCATCCCGTCGCACAGCCAGCTGGCGATGTGGGCGATGCGCAAGGACCTGAAGTACGAGGCGCGCACCGACGAGTGGTCGCTGGCGCAGTTCTTCCACAAGCAGTAGGCCGCAGGCGGGCGATGCCCGCCGGAGCGGCCGGGGTTCAGATCTTCAGCCGCTCTTCCTGGCGGGCGTTGGCCGCCCGCAATCCCTTCACCCACGCGCGCGCCGGCAGGCCGGTCGCTTCCTCGACCACCTTCGCGCGCAGCGCCAGCACTTCCCACGACACGTCGATCGCGGGGCCGTTGAAGGCCAGCGCGATCACGTTGCCGTCGTGCACTTCCGGGAACACCAGCACGCGGTCGTCGAAGGCCTCGCAGATGCGCACGATGTTCTTGGGGAAGCTGTCGTGGTCGCCGAACAGGTTGATGGTCATCACGCCGGGCGCCTTGAGCACGCGGCGGCACGCCTTGTAGAACGCCGTGGTGTCGAGCACCGGGCCGCGCGCGGTGGCGTCGTAGAGATCGACCTGCAGCACGTCGAGCGCCGCGGTGTGCGCGCTGTCCATCACGTAGTCCCAGGCATCCTGCTCGCGCACGGTCAGGCGCGCGTCGTCCTCGCGCAGGCCGAACATGCTGCGCCCGGCCACGATCACGGCCGGGTTCAGCTCCACCGCGGTGACGCGCGCGCGGCTGAACTGGCGGTGGCAGAACTTGGTCAGCGCCGCCGCGCCCAGGCCCAGCTGCGCGACGTGGAAGTCCGGCGCCGACGGCGACAGGAACAGCAGCCACGCCATCATCTGCTGGGCGTATTCCAGCTCGATGGCGTCGGGCTTGCGCAGGCGCATCGCGCCCTGCACCCACTCGGTGCCGAAGTGCAGATAG
Source organism: Cupriavidus sp. WS (assembly GCF_000395345.1). Classification (NCBI taxonomy): domain Bacteria; kingdom Pseudomonadati; phylum Pseudomonadota; class Betaproteobacteria; order Burkholderiales; family Burkholderiaceae; genus Cupriavidus; species Cupriavidus sp. WS. Next base: position 30,652 of record NZ_AQPL01000023.1, read on the forward strand.
CGCACGCCGTCCATCTCGGAGAACGTCACCGGCGCGAAGCGCGGGGTCATGCGCTTTTCCTCGCGCGCCTTGCGCTCGCTGCGTTCATTGCGTTCATTACGTTCGGCGCGCTCGCCGCGCGCGGGGCGGCGCGAGGCCACGGCTTCGATGGATTTGCGTTTCAGGAGGGTCATGTCGGTCCAGGGAAATGCGGAATGCGATGCGGAATGCGGAATGCGAACAGGCGCGCCGCCCGGGCGGGACGCGGCACCGGACGACCAGGAATCGGCAACGGCGCGGAAACGGCTGCCAAACGGCCGCCGTCAGGACTTGCCGAGCGCGCCCTGCGCGCGTTGCAGCCATTCGCGGTTGTGCTCGCGCGCGTGGCGCGGCCAGTGCTTGCCGTCGTGCACGATGTCAGCGTACAGCGCCCGGGCGCGCTCGCGGTCGGCCGCGTCCGGGCGCGCGCCCAGCCAGTCGGCGAACAGGCAGCGCGCGGCGGCGTCGCTGGCGCAGGCGAGCGCCTGCTCGAACGCGGCGCGCGTGCCGGGCGCGTCGGTCGCGGCCAGCGCGCGTGCATACAGCAAGGCCGGATCGGCCTGCTGGCGCGCCTGCGGCTGGGCCTCGAACAGGCGCTCCAGCGTGCCGGCGGCGGCGGCGTGGCCGCCGGTGGCGAACTGCGCGCGGGCCAGCCCCAGCAGCAGCGCCGGGTCGCTGGCGAAGGGGCCGCTGGCGGCGGCCTCGTAGTGCTGCAGCGCCTCCTTGGGCTCGTCCGCGTCCAGCAATGCCGCGCCCAGGCGCATGCGGTGGTCCACCGTCGGCGCGCGGTCGAACGCGGCGCGCGCCTCGCGCACGGCGCGGTTGGGGTCCACCAGTTGCCCGATGGCGCGCGTGGCGGCGCGCGCGCCGCGCGTCTGGCGCAGCGCCGGCAGGTAGATGGCGAAGAAATACACCACGCTGCCCAGCCCGGGGAACAGGAACAAGATCAGCAGCCAGTACATGTTCTGCTGGGTGCGCACCGCGTGGACGGCAAAATACAGCGCCACGATGACGTGGAAACCAATTCCGAGATAGGGCATCGTCCTTCAATCCTGTATGGCACGCGCCGGCGGGCAGGCCGCCGGCGCTCACAGGCAGGATTGTGACAGATGCGCGCGGCGCGGCCGGAAGACGGCCCGGCAAAGGCCGTGAGCGTGCGCCGCCGCCGTCAGCGGAACACGCTCACGGCCTCGACCAGGCGCGTCGCCTGCTGCTTCAGGCTCTCGGCCGCCGCCGCGCTCTGCTCGACCAGGGCCGCGTTCTGGTGGGTGATGTGGTCGAGATCGCTGACCGCGCTGCCGACCTGGGAGATGCCGCTGATCTGCTCGGCGGTGGCCGCGCTGATCTCGGCGATCAGGTCCGATACCCGCTTCACCTGGGCCACGATGTCCTCCATCGTGCGTCCGGCGTCGTCCACCAGCCTGGCGCCGGACTCGACGTTGTGGACGCTGACGTCGATCAGCCCCTTGATCTCCTTGGCGGCGTTGGCGCTGCGCTGCGCCAGGCCGCGCACCTCGCCCGCCACCACGGCGAAGCCGCGGCCCTGCTCGCCCGCGCGCGCCGCCTCCACCGCCGCGTTGAGCGCCAGGATGTTGGTCTGGAAAGCGATGCCGTCGATCACGCCGATGATGTCGGCGATCATCTTCGAGCTCCGCGTGATCTCGCTCATGGTCGCGATCACTTCGGAGACCGCGCGCCCGCCCTTCGACGCCGCGTCGCTGGCCGAGCCCGACAACGCGTTGGCCTGGGAAGCGGTCCCGGCATTGCTCTTCACCGTCGCCGTCATCTCGGTCATCGACGACGCCGTTTCCTGCACGCTCGACGCCGCCTGCTCGGTGCGGGCGCTGAGATCGATGTTGCCGCGCGCGATCTCGTTGCTGGCGGTCTGCACGTTGATCACCTGCTCGCTGACGTCGTCGACCAGCCAGCGGAACATCAGGCCAAGCTGGCTGATCGTGCGCAAGGTCATGCCGATCTCATCGACGCGATTCATGTGGACCGCCTTCTGGCTCTCGCCCGAGGCAACCCGCAAGGCCTGCTCCCGGACCGCTTCGAGCGGTCTCGATATCTGCGCTTCGAGGCACCACGAAGCCAGCAGCAGCGCCAGCGCGGCCATCCCGGCAAACCCGCCCAGCATGGCGCCGGCCAGCCCCGCGCCCCAGGCGCAGGCGGCCATGACCGGCAGCAGCGCGAACAGCGCCAGGCGGATGCGCCAGCGCACCGGCATGACCTGCGCGAGCGAGGTCCAGCCCATCAGGCCGGTGCGCACGACCAGCCCCTTGTGGATCTTGCGGTTGCCGGCCTTGCCTTCGCGCAGATCGCGATAAAGCGCCTCGGTGGCCGCGATCTCCTCGCGCGAGGCCTTGGTGCGCACCGACATGTAGCCGACCTGCCGCCCGTTGCGCACCACCGGCGTGGCGTTGGCCCGCACCCAGTAGTGGTCGCCGTTCTTGCGCCGGTTCTTCACCAGGGCGGTCCAGGGCTCGCCGCCCTTGAGCGTGGCCCACATGTCGGCAAAGGCGGCTTCCGGCATGTCGGGGTGGCGCACCAGGTTGTGGGGCTGGCCCTGGATCTCCTCCCGCGAGAAGCCGCTGACCTCGACGAACGCGGCGTTGGCATAGGTCACGCGGCTCTGCGTGTCCGTGGTGGACATGAGCGTGGCGTTGTCGGGAAACTCGAACTCCTGCTGCGTCACCGGCTGGTTGTTGCGCATGACACTCCTCCTCTGTGGGATCGATGGGGGCATGGCTTGTCATCGCAGGATGGCCTGGCCTGACGGCATCCGGCGTGACGCATCGCGGGCGATCGTTCCTGCCCGCGGATCCCACGGGGCCGCGACCTGCCATCCTGCCTTCCGCCATTCCCTGTCTTATCGGGACCGGCCACCCAACTTGTAGCCCTGCTTTCCGGGGGGGAGGTTTCATTGACAGCGGATGCCCGATGCGCTGCGCCGGGCCGCTCCGGGCGGCGGCGCGGCATGCTACTTGCTACTGTCATGTTTCGCAGTCACCTTGGCGAAACCGGGGACTGCCCTTCCGGCCAGGCCCTCTCCATCACAAAGGAAGCGCAGAAATGAGCCACATCCACTTCATCGGCGGTGAAAAGGGCGGCGTCGGCAAGTCGCTCGTCGCGCGCCTGCTGGCGCAGCATCTCATCGACCGGGGCATGCCGTTCCTGGGTTTCGACACCGACAAGTCGCACGGCGCGCTGCTGCGCTTCTATGCCGATTTCGCCGCGCCCGCCGTACTCGACGGGCACGACAGCCTGGACCCCATCATCGAGCACGCGATCGAGGCGCCGCAGCGGCGCATCCTGGTCGACCTCGCGGCGCAGACGCAGCAGTCGCTGGCCAACTGGATCGACGACGCGGACGTGCTCGGCCTGGCCGAGGAACATGGCCTCGCGCTTACCTGGTGGCATGTGATGGATGCCGGGCGCGATTCGGTCGACCTGCTGCGGCAGTGGCTCGACCAGTTCGGCGGGCGCATCAAGCTGGTGCTCGTCCTCAACGAAATCCGCGGCGACCGCTTCGAGATCCTGGCGGCGTCGGGCGAACGCGAGCGGGCCGAGGCGCTCGGCGCCAGCGTGATGACCCTGCGCCACCTGCCCGACGCCACGATGCAGAAGATCGACCGGCACAGCGCCAGCTTCTGGGCCGCGGTCAACCACCCGGACCGCTCCGCCACCGGGCTCGGCCTGCTCGAGCGGCAGCGCGTCAAGGTGTGGCTGCAGCGCGCCTACGCGGAGATGGAGCGGCTGCCCTTGTAGACATGCGGGCACGCGGGCGCCACCGGCCGGCATGCCGCGCGGCGCCGCCGGCCGCCCTACTTGCCCGCCGGCGGGACCATCTTCGCGAAGTCGGCGTCCAGCCGCGCCAGCGCGCCGTCGATCTTGCCGCGCCGCGCCTGGATCCACGCATCCTGCTGCGCCAGCCGCTGCCGGGCGGCGGCCAGCATGCGCTTCATCTCCGCCGGCTGCGGGCCGCCGCTGGTGGCGCGCGCGTTGGTGATGGCCAGCGGGTTGAGCGCGGCGCGGAATTCCGCCTCGCTCATCGGCAGCTCGCCGGCGTCGTATTCCTTGCCGGCCTCGCGGTAGATGTCGCGGGCCTTCGCGTACGGGAAGTCGCTCGGCCGGATGTCGCTGGCGCGCGCGTACTCGACGATTTCCGAGGCGAAGTGGTGGCCCACGCGGAACGGCACCTTGTACTTGCGCATCAGCACGTCCGCCAGTTCCTGCGAGGCGGTCCAGTCGCTGTTGAGCTCGTCGAGCGCGCGCTCGGGGCTGATCACCAGCGCGCCCAGGATGCGGTCCCAGTCCTTGAGCACCTTGACCGCGCTGCCGACCATCTCGCTGTTGGGCCTGACCTCCTTGGCGTCCGGCATGCCCGGCGGGATGTTGTGCGCCTCGATCACCGGCCCCAGCGCCAGCGTGATCGCCATCGAGGCATCGTGGCGCGCGCCGTTGAGCAGGCCCGGGTTGCGCTTCTGCGGCATCGCGCTCGACACGTAGGTATTGCCGCCGCCCTCGGCCAGCAGGATCCACGGCCGCGACTGCGCGTACTGCGTCATCACGTCCTCGATGAAATTGCCGGCCTGCAGCGCGATGGTGGTGACGATGGCGCCCACCTCGACCGGATACTCCGCCGACGAGATCTGCGCCGCGTCGTAGGCGTTCTCGACGATGGCGTCGAAGCCGAGGTAGCCCGCCATGCGCTGGCGGTCCAGCGGCCAGCTCGTGCCGTTGAGCACCGTGGTGCCCATCGGCGAGCGGTCCACGCGCGCGTAGGTCTCGCGGATGCGCTGCGCGTCGCGGTCCAGCGCGGCGGCGAATCCCAGCAGGTAGTGGCCGTAGCTGTTGGCCTGCGCGGCCACGCCGTTGGTGTAGTTCGGCACGATGGTGGCGCTGTGCTTGTCCGCCAGCGCCACCAGGGTGGTGGCCGTGCGGTTCAGCTGGTCGGCCAGGGTCAGCAGGTTGTCGCGCATGATGGCGGCGCGGTAGGTGGCGTGCATGTCCTGGCTCGAGCGGCCCGCGTGCAGCAGCGTCACCTCCACGCCCGCGGCCTGGATCAGCAGCGGCTCGAACGTGATCACGCTCGACGGCCGCTTGCCGCCGGGCTGGCTGCCGTCCTGGAGCACGCGGGCGATGCCCGCCGCGACGCGCGGCGCCACGGCCTGGTCGAGCAGGCCCTGCTCCGTGTTGATGACCGCCGACGCCTTGTTGATCTCGCCGAGCCAGAAGAACTCGTCGCGCCTGGCCGTCTGCTGCGCGCCGGCGCAGGTGGCATACAGCGCCGCCAGCAGGGCGACGGCGCGCAGGCGCAGGGCCCCGGGCTTGCCGGCTTTCGCGGAAAACAGATGGAATGGGCGCGCGGAAACGCGCATGTTGCGGTGCATCATGTTGCGGATCTTCCTGATCGGGTTGGTCGTCGTTCTGGCTGCCCGGTCTTGATCCGCGCTCGCGGTCCCGCAGTGCCAGTTGGCCGTGATTCTACGCGCCCGGCTTTGCGCGCTCCTGGCCCGGCGCCGCCGCGCGCGCCCCGCGCCCCGATGGCTCGCATGCGGCCGGCCAGATGCGACAAGGCGCACCGGAACCTGCGTTCCGGTGCGCCTCGAACAGACCGCTCAGGCGCGGCCGCCAATCAGTTCGCTCAGGTGCGCGCGACCAGCGCCACGCCGGCTTCGCCAGCGACCTTGTCGAGTCCGGCGAAGGTATCGTGCGGCAGCAGGATGCCGTCCACGACCTGCTGCTCGTGGGCGCGCGCTTCCTTCTCGCCCGGATAGAACACTTCGTCGACGCCCTCGGCCAGCGGCACCGCCTTGAGCGTCTCGATGTAGCGCTCCATGCGCGCGTTGAATTCCTCCATCGGCTGGAACGCGGCGACGTTGAGCGCGATCATCAGGTGGCCGGCGCGGCTGCGGTTGACCGGATCGTAAGGCCCGTGCACTTCGTCCATGAAACCGCTGCCCGACAGGACGCCGGACAGCACGTCGACGATCGTGCCGATGGCATAACCCTTGTGGCCGGCCATCGGCAGGATGAAGCCCTTGAGCGCCTCTTCCGGATCGGTGGTCGGACGGCCCTTCGCGTCGATGGCCCAGCCGAGCGGGATTTCCTCATGCCGCGTCTGCGCCAGGAAGATCTTGCCGCGCGCCACGCCCGAGTTGGCCACGTCCATGATGAGCGGCGCGTGGCGGCCGGCCGGCACGGCCACCGACCACGGGTTGGTGCCGATCATCTTCTTCAGGCCGCCCCACGGCGCCATGTTCGGCCCGCCGTTGGTGGTGACGATCATGATGCAGCCCTGCTCGGCGGCCATGCGCGTGAAATACATGCAGGTGCCGAAGTGGTTCGAGTTGCGCACCGACACCGCGCCGATGCCGTGCGTCTTGGCGCGCTTGATCACGTCGAGCGCCGCGTGCCGCGCGACCACCGGGCCGATGCTGTCGCCGCCGTCCATCACGGCGATCGCGCCGGCGTCGACCGGGAAGCTCAGGCTGGTGTGCGAGCGCATCGCGCCGGAGCGCAGGCGCGCGTAGTACCAGCCGAGGCGCAGCACGCCGTGCGACTGATGCCCCCACAGGTCGGCCTGCACCATTGCGTCGGCGGCAACGTAGGCGTCATCGGCGGTCGCGCCGGTGGTCTGGTAGACGGCGGAGACGAAATCGCGCAGCGCGTCGGGATGCACGCGCTGGAACCCAGCGTTGTCGGTCATGCTCACTTGGAAAACTCCTTTGGTCAAACTCCGGCGCCCCAGACGGGCGCCAGATGTGTCGTGCGGCGCCGTCACGCGAGGGCGCCGCGAAAGTGTCTGCCGGCGGCGGCTTACGCGGTGCGGCCGGCGTCGAATCCGTGCGCGCCGGGGCTCTTGAGCCGGCGCGCGCCGTCCAGGTGGTTGCGCATCAGCCCGGCCGCGCTGAGCAGGTCGGAACGCACGATGGCGTCGAGGATCGCCAGATGCTCCTCGGCCTGGCCCTTGCGCGGCTTGCGGTTGCTGGTCTGGCTGTATTCCGCGAGGCGGCGCAGCTGGTTGATGCGGCGCACCGAGTCATAGATGAAGCGGTTGCCCGACCACTTCGCCACCGCCTCGTGGAAATGGCTGTTGGCGTCGAACAGTTCGGCGGCGGTCATCCACTGCCAGCCGCCGTCGACGATGCGCTGCTGCTCGCGGCGGATTTCCTCCATCTGCTCCGGCTCGTAGCGAAACGCCTGGCTGAGCAGGCCGGTGACTTCGATCGACTGGCGAAAGGCGAAGCTCTCCTCGTAGGCTTCCGGCGAATCGATCATGCCGAGAAAGCGCCAGCCGTGCGCCACGCCCTGCTCGATCCAGCCCTCGCGCGCGATGCGCGAGAGCGCCTTGCGCAGCGTGGTGCGCGCCACGTCGTAGCGGCGCATCAGCTCGGCCTCCCCGACCTCGTCGGGCAGCGCGCCGGCGAGGCGGTCGCCGGCGATCTTCAGGTAGAGCGGCTCGTCGGGCGAGGAGGAAAGCTGCTCGGCGATGGCCGTCAGCGAGGCCGGATCGCAGGCCAGGAAGAAACCGCGGTTGGGATCGTGCTTGACCACGCCGAGTTCGGCCAGCCAGTTCAGCGCGACGTTGATCGGCGAGCGCGAAGTGCCGATCTCGCGCGCGAGCTGGGTCTCGGCCAGGTGATGGCCGACCGGCCGCATGTCGCGGCGCACCAGCGCGACGATGTCGCGCGCGATGCGCACTTGCAATGACGTGGGTGAGATACCGCTCATCGATTCGCGGCCCCGCGCGCGGCGTGCGCGATGCGGGGCTTCATGGATTGAATTATATGATCATAAAAGACTAAACCAGCGCAAGCAAGTCAGGCCTGGGCCAGTTTCGCCGCGGCGCGGGCCACGATCGGCCGGTGCGTCATGGTCAGCGTGAGCACGATGCCGGTGAGCAGCAGCACGCCGGCGATCACGAAGGCATAGTCGTAGCTGCCCGTCATCGAGATCACGTAGCCCGTGACGATCGGCGCGAGCAGCCCGAACACGTTGCCGCCGACGATCACGAAGCCCATCGCCTTGGCGATGTCGCGCTGGTTCGGCAGCATGTCGGAGAGCAGCGAGAAATTGGTCGCGTTGGTCGCCGCGATGCCGCTCAGCGACAGCGTCAGCACCGCCACCAGCGCCGCGAAGCTGGTCGCCAGCGGCACCAGCAGGATCGCCGCGCCGCACAGCATCGAGACCGCGATGGCATGGCGGCGGCGGCCCGAGGCCACGCCCGCGCCCCTGACGTAGCGGTCGCTCAGGAAGCCCGCCAGGATCGCCAGCACCACCGCGCCGCCATAGGGCGCGCCGCTCAGCCAGCCGCTGCTGGTGATCGAGACGTGGCGCGTGCTCTGCAGGTAGGACGGCAGCCAGGTCAGAAACAGATACTGCGCGTAGATGTTGCAGCCCTCGGTCAGCGCGATGCCCCACAGCGTGCGCGAATGCAGCAGGCGCAGCAGGCCGTCCGGCTGGCCTTCGTCGAGCGCCTGCCCGCCGTTGTTGCGCTCGCGCAGGATCATCTCGCGCTCGCCCTGCGACAGCCACCTGGTGCGCTCGGGCGTATTGAAGAAGACCATCCACAGCGCCAGCCAGACGAAGCCGATCGAGCCCGAGATCACGAACGCCCAGCGCCAGCCGAAGGCCGAGATCAGCACGCCGATCAGCGCGAGGCAGAACGCCGGGCCGGCGAACGAGCCGGCGTTGAACACGGCGTTGGCCGCGCCGCGCTCGCGCGCCGGAATCCACTGGCGCACCGTCTTCGCGCACACCGGGTTGCTGCTTGACTCGCCCGCGCCCATCACCAGCCGCGAGGCCAGCAGCAGGCCGTAGGTGCTCGCCGCGCCGGTGAGGATGGTGGCCAGCGACCAGATGCCGATGCCGGCCGCCGCCACGCGCCGCGTGCCGAAGCGGTCGACGAACTGGCCCATCGGGATCAGGAACAGCGTGTAGGTCCAGATGAAGGACGAGAACAGGTAGCCGAGGCTTACCGGGGAAAGATGGAACTCGGCGGCGATGGGCTTCGCCGCGACCGACAGTACCACGCGATCCATGTAATTGATCGTCGTGAGCAGAAAAAGGAAGAGCAATACCCAGCCACGCCTGAAAGCCACCGTTATCTCCTGTTCGAATATGCATGCCGGACCATCTGCGGACGGTCTCGATCGCGTCGTATCCCGCTGCCGGGATGAAAGTCGGTACAATGCGTTTTCTGACCATAAAAGTCAATGGAAAATTTGCGAGGCGCGGCGGGGAGGCATCGACGGATACCATCGACGCACACCCATCCGGCGGCTGGCCGAAAACACTGGAGATGGCTTTGAACGAAATGACGAAAGACATGAGCGGCATGGCGGCGGCGCGCGGCTGGCTGGCCTACGTCGGCTGCCGCACCACGGTGGCCCGCAACGCGCAGGGCAAGGGCCTGAGCGTCTACGCAGTGGATGCCGCCTCGGGCGCGTGGCAACGGAAGCAGGTGGTCGAAGGTCTGATCAACCCGTCGTTCCTGACCCTGAACCGCGCGCAGGACCGGCTTTACACCGTGCACGGCGACTTTGCCGAAGTCAGCAGTTTCGCGGTCGATGCCGCCGACGGCACGCTGCGCTTCCTGAACCGGCAGCCATGCGGCGGCATCAATCCGGTGCACCTGGAGTTGTCGCTCGACGAGCGCGAGCTGGTGATCGCGAACTACGCGACCGGCACGCTGGCCGTGCTGGGAGTGGGCGACGACGGCGCTCTAGGGCCGGTGCGGCAGCTCGTCGGCATGCCGGGCATGCCGGGGCCGCACCGCATCGAGCAAGGCACCGCCCATCCGCACCACGCGCCGCGCTTCGCCAACAGCGGCGGCGCCACCGCCTGGCACATCGTGCCCGACAAAGGCCTCGACGCCGTGTTCGCGGTGCGCTTCGGCGCCAGCCCGGCGGATGCCAGCATCCAGCGCTTCCAGAGCCGCGAATCGGCGGGCCCGCGCCACGTCGCCTTCCATCCCGGCGCGGCGCTGCTCTACGTCGCCAACGAACTCGACTCCACCGTCACCACGCTGTCGTTCGATGCCGGGACGGGCAGCCTCGCCTGCGTCGGCCACGTGTCGACGCTGCCGCCCGCATACAGCGGCCCGAACCGCGTCGCGGGCATCGTCATGCACCCGTCGGGCCGCATGCTCTACGTCTCGAATCGCGGCCACGATTCCGTGGCCTGCGTGCCGGTCGACGGGCACGGCAACGCCGGCGCCCCGGTCGCGTTCGCGCCGGCGCTCGGCGCGTTCCCGCGCTTCATCACGCTCACGCCCGACGGCCGCCGCCTGCTGGTCGCCAACGAACGCAGCCACGCCATCGTGAGCCGGGTGCTGGACGCCGCCACGCTGCTGCCGCGGGCGGAAGCGACCGTGATCGACACGGGCAGCCCGGTGTGCGTGGTGTTCGGCGACGCGCGTTGAGAAAGGCCGGCCCGGCCGGCCTGTCATACCACTCTCTAGATCGGATACGTCCACCTGTTTTCCGAGCGCCCCGAAGACCGGAGCGCAGGCAATCCCCAAAGACAGAGGGATTGCTGCGTGTAACCCACGGCTTTGCTGGAGGAGGTTCATGAATTGTCGATCCTGGCGAAGCATCTAGATCACCGGAGGCCGAGCGCCGTCATGGTTCGTCGGCCTTGTATGCGGTGTGCGTGAAAGCACACCGCCCGCCCGATATTCCGAACTACGGACGCGCCGTTACTTGCCGCGCCCAGGCGCCAAATTCGCCGACAACTTCCTTGGCTTCGGGGAGGAACGGAAACAGGGTGAAAACGTGCACCGAGTCTTCCACCAACCGCAGCGTGATGTCGACATCCTCCTGAGCTGCCTTCTCGGCAAAGCGAGTCGTATCGCTCAGCAATACTTCTTCCTTCGCCGCAGCCAAGAATAGTGGCGGCAGGCCCGATGGGCTGCCGAACAGCGGTGACACCATCGGGTCGGTCGGCTCATGAGACTGAAAGTAGGAAGCGCCGAGCAAGGCGAGGCTATCCCGGTGCGCGGCGGGGTCGGAGCCCGAATACGCCGGCACGGAGGGGCCGCTGAGCGTCAAATCCGTGAACGCACACACGGCAAAGACGCCGGCCGGCGCAGGAAGGCCGGCACCGCGGATGGCCATCGCCAATGCCAGCGCGAGTCCGCCACCGGCCGACTCGCCGCTCAGCACGATTCTTTTCGCGGAAACGCCCGACGCAAGCAGCCCCCGATAGGCCTGCACGGCGTCGTCGATCGCCGCGGGATAGGGATGCTCGGGTGCCAGACGATAGTCGACAGAGTACGTTTGCCCCCGGACCGCATCGGCCAACCGGCTGGCGTATTCCAGCGAACTCCGTGCCGATCCAAGTACATAGGCTCCGCCATGGAAGTGCAGCACTACCGGGCAGTCGACATTCGCTCCTTTCGCCGTCACGTTCAGTGCCCGCACACCGTCAAGGTCAACTTCCCTGGCTGCCACTTCGCGCGGGACGGGGAAGTTCTTCCCGAGCATTCGGTCATAGGCTTCGCGCATGCCATCGTGGCCGCGGGCTACGTCTTCCTGGGCAAATGCGCTCTTCCAGATATCGAACGCACGCTGACTCTCGGGACGCTTCATCCGCTTCCCTTCCCTGGCGTTGGCCAGCCCGATGACCTCTCCCACCGGCTTGCCGGTCGCCTCTCTTTCATCATGCGCCCAGACAAAAGCCCACGACGCTTGCGCAAGCGGATCGATTCGAGCCATTCCCTTCCAGCGACCGTTTCGCTCCTTGATCCGCACAGGATCGGACTCGTGAACCATCTTCACGATTGCACGCGCTCCGGCCTGCACGCGAGTTGTCCGAGGCCGGCGGCGTCCCTCATATTCAACGAGCTTCTGGGGCAGCGTCAGGCCGTCCGATTTCGCCAGCGTCGCAGCCAGCGTCCAGGCATCCTCGATAGACTGACACGCCCCCTGGGCCAAGAACGGGACCATCGCGTGCGCGGCGTCACCGAGAAGCGTTATCCGTCCGGATGTCCAGCTTTCAATCGGGTCGCGATAGTACATTCCGGTGATAAAGCTGGAATCCACTTGCTTGAGTAGCGCCTGCACAGTGGGTTCGGCGCCCTCAAAAGACCGGCGGAGTTCTTCCACGTCACCACTGGTAGACCAGCTTTCCCGATGGACCTCATGTGCGGGCACCGAGGCCAGCACGCTGTAAAGATCCTTTCGAACCCAGTATGAGATTACTGTGCGACCCGGGCCGAACCAGTTGTTGCCGCGCACGGGGAGCGAGAGTCCTTCGAGCCGGGCGGCAGGAATCAATGCACGCCACATCAAGATGTTGGCAAACTGCGTCTGCTCCGGCCCACGCAATGCCGCTCTGACCACAGAGTGAATTCCGTCGGCGCCGACAACGGCATCGCCCTCGTGGCGGACGCCATTTATGTCTTCGACCCAAGCAAGATCCCCGGCCTGGCCAATCCGGGCGATCTTGACTCCCAGGCGGACGGTATCCTGTGGAAGGCTACGCGCCAGAAGTTCGATCAGGTCAGCTCTATGAACGTTATACATTGGTGCGCCGTAACGCCGCGCCGCCTCGGCGCCCAGCGGCGCGTAGTACAGCCGCCTTCCGGTCATCAGATCCCGGTAGTCGAATGCGTCAGGCTGAGTGGCAACCTCCGCAAGATGGCGCTCCACACCGAGTTCGCGGAGTAACAGAGCGCCGTTGCTGGCAATCTGAATACCCGCGCCTACCTCCGTGAGCCGGTCGGCCTGCTCAAGGACAATTGCCTCGACCCCATGATGCCGTAGGGCCAATGCCGCACAAAGCCCACCGATACCTGCGCCTACAATCACCACCCGCATGAGTTGTCTCCGTTGTGTTTAGTTAAGCAATTTGTTTTAATTAATATAGTTCGCTTAGATGGAGAAAGCATTGGTGAAAACCCTCAGATCGGACGGGAACGAAACCAGGGACAAGATCAAGCACGCCGCGCAGCGGCTCTTCGCGCAGCGAGGCGTGGAGGGCGTTACGGTGCAGGACATCGTCTCAGCCGCCGGCCAGCGCAATGGGGCCGCCATTCACTATCACTTCGGCACGAAGAGAGATCTGTTGAAAGAGCTCGTACTCGATGGCGCCAAGCTCATAGATGAGCGTCGGCAGGCCATGCTCGACGAAATGGAAGAGGCAGATACGATCACGGTCCGATCGATGATCGAAGCGTTGGCCATCCCGCTGCTGGAACTGGGGAAGCAGACCGGCCAGTACACCTACATCCGCATGATTGCGAATGTGCAGCTCACCGATCGGGAGTTGCTGCGCGACGTCGTCGGCGACCAGTGGAATATCGGCTACCGTCGATGCCTGGAGCACTTGGCGGCACTTCTGCCACATCTACCCGAATCGGTGCTGCATCAGCGACTGTCGCTGCTGGGCATCTACGGAAGTGCAATCTGGGCCACCTGGGAAGCCGCCACAGATACGAAGGCGACAAACCGATTCTGGGAGCCCGCACATAGCTTGTCGAACGTCATCGACACCCTCGAAGCCGTTGCCAAAGTGGAACCCTCGGCGACAACCCTGGGACTGGTTTCCCGGAGCGCATCGGAGTAACGCGCATGGAGCCTGACATGACGCAGGCGGCCACGGAGTGCCCACACTTGGCTTCAACCGACGCACTGGCACGAAAAAAGGCATCAAACGATGCTATTATAGGTGCTCCAACTTGTGGAGCCGTCCATGCGTACTACCATCGCTCTCGATGACGAATTGATCGCCAAGGCTCAGGCCTATACGGGTTTGGAGGAAAAGTCGGCGCTGGTGCGTGAAGCTCTCAAAGCATTGATCCAACGTGAGGCCGGGAGGCGGCTCGCGAACCTTGGTGGTAGTCAACCCGGCATACAGGGGGCGCCGCGTCGCCGGCAGGACGTCGAATGATCCTTGTCGACACGTCAGTCTGGATAGACCACATTAGCGCGTCCGACCCTTTGCTGGTTAGTTTGCTTGCCGAGGAGCGTGTCCTGGTTCATTCATTCGTGATTGGAGAGATATCGCTGGGCAGTCTACGCAACCGAGACGTTGTGCTCGGTGCTTTACTCGATCTGCCCCGGGCACCGACTGCAACGCCGGAAGAGACGTTCTATTTGATCGAACGAGAAGGGTTATTCAATCGTGGGATCGGATATGTCGATATATCACTGCTGGCATCCGCACGTCTGCATCCCGGCGTCACCATCTGGACTCGCGACAAGCGATTAAAGAACGTTGCCGACGAACTCGACTTGGGCGCGATGCTTGAGCATTAGCCGAGGGTCGGCTGCGGAGTTTCGGCATTCGACCAAGGCCGGTGTTCTTCAGACCGACCTCGCGCTTCCGTGGTCAGCCAGCTATTGGCGGCCGACAGCCCGCTCCAGAAGCGAATGCGGCAAGAGTCAGTCACTATTGGCGTCGGCCCAGTCCCCTAGCCACCTTCGCAACGCCTGCCAGGCACGCAATTTTTCCGCGTAGGGCAGGGTATGAGCCGGGCTACTGGAAGGCAACCTGACCAGGCGATGACCGCCGGCGGCCTGCCCAAGGGCCTTCAATCCAATACGTTCAGCGGTACCGCCATTGAACGCAATCACTGTCAGATTCGGTAGCGATTCGATCAAACCCGCAAGATCATTGCCGGCATGATCACGGATGTTGCTGTCCAGGCTCCCATCGCGCTTCGCTTCCGCCACCACATCCCATAAGCCAATGTTGTGGGCCAGCAGCGTTTGCAGTCGTTCGGCGTATCCCATCGCGACGAGATCCTCGCCCGTAATATCGCCGACCAGCCGCCAGAACTGATTCTGCCGATGCGCATAATACTGCCCCTGCGCCAGCGACGCCTCGCCCGGCAGGCTGCCCAGGATCAGCACGCGCGTGCCGGCGTCGACCACGGGTGGGAAGCAGCGCTTGAGCGCCGTTGTCTGTTGCGGGAGTGCTGTCATCGCGGATGCAGACGCCGCCCTCCCCCGCGCGGCAAGGGAGGGCGGCCGGGGCTGGCTGTCAGGCCAGCAGCTTGTTGATGCGGCGCACGTAGGCCGACGGATCTTCCAGCGTGCCGCCTTCGGCCAGCAGGGCCTGGTCGAACAGCACGTGGACGCGGTCGCCGAAGGCTTCGTCGGCGGGGCCGGCCTCGGCCAGCGCGCGCAGCTTGCGCACCAGCGCGTGGTCCGGGTTCAGTTCCAGGATGGGCTGGGCGTCGGGCGCCTTCTGGCCGGCCTGCTTGAGCAGGCGCTGCAGGTAGCCGCTCATGTCGCCTTCGTCGGAGACCAGGCACGAGGCCGATTCGGTCAGGCGCAGCGTCACGCGCACGTCCTTGGCCTTGCCGTCGAGCACGGTCTTGGCGCGTTCGAGCACTTCCTTCCAGTCGCCTTCGGCCTTCTCCTGCTCGGCCTTTTCGTCGGCGTCGGCCAGCGCGCCGAGCTCGAGGTCGCCGCGCGCGACCGACACCAGTTCCTTGCCGTCGAACTCGCGCAGGAAGGACAGCATCCATTCGTCCACGCGGTCGGTCAGCAGCAGCACTTCGATGCCCTTCTTGCGGAACACTTCGAGGTGCGGGCTGGACTTGGCCGCGGCCCAGCTATCGGCCGTGACGTAGTAGATCTTGTCCTGGCCTTCCTTCATGCGGCCCACGTAGGCGGCCAGCGCGACGCTCTGCTCGGCGCTGTCCTGGTGCGTGGAGGCGAAGCGCAGCAATTTGGCGATGCGCTCGAGGTTGCCGGCGTCCTCGCCCAGGCCTTCCTTGAGCACCTGGCCGAACTGCTCCCAGAAGGTGGCGTACTTGGCGCGTTCGGCCTCGTCGTCGCTGTCGGCCAGCGCCTCCAGCATCGACAGCACGCGCTTGGTGCAGCCTTCGCGGATGGCCTTGACGTCGCGGCTTTCCTGCAGCAGTTCGCGCGACACGTTGAGCGGCAGGTCGGCCGAATCCACCACGCCCTTGACGAAGCGCAGGTAGGACGGCAGCAGCTGCTCGGCCTCGTCCATGATGAACACGCGCTTGACGTAGAGCTTGAGGCCGCCCTTGTGGTTGCGGTCGAACATGTCGAACGGTGCGCGCGCCGGCACGTACAGCAGCTGGGTGTATTCGCTGCGGCCTTCGACGCGGTTGTGGGTCCACGCCAGCGGGGCCTGGTTGTCGTGCGAGATGTGCTGGTAGAACGCGGTGTACTGCTCGTCGGTGATGTCGGACTTGGAACGCGTCCACAGCGCGCTGGCCTGGTTGACGCTCTCCCACTCGCCGGTTTCCTTGTACGCGCTGGTGTCGGCGTCCCACACTTCCTTGGGCATGCGGATCGGCAGCGAGATGTGGTCCGAGTATTTCTGGATGATGCCCTTGAGCTTCCACGCGGAGAGGAAATCGTCCTCGCCTTCGCGCAGGTGCAGCGTGATGGTGGAGCCGCGCTCGGCGCGGTCGATGGCGTCCACGCTGAACTCGCCGTCGCCAGCGCTTTCCCAGCGCACCGCCTCGCTCGCGGGCAGGCCGGCGCGGCGCGTTTCCACCGTGACCTTGTCGGCGACGATGAAGGCCGAGTAGAAGCCCACGCCGAACTGGCCGATCAGCGCGGCGTCCTTCTGCTGGTCGCCGGAGAGCTGCTGGAAGAATTCCTTGGTGCCCGAGCGGGCGATGGTGCCGAGGTTGCGGATGGCCTCGTCGCGGCTCATGCCGATGCCGTTGTCGGTGATCTTCAGCGTGCGGGCCTTGGCGTCCGCCTCGATGCGGATGGCGAGGTCGGCGTCGTTCTCGAGCAGGGCCGGGTTGGCGATCGCCTCGAAGCGCAGCTTGTCGGTGGCGTCCGAAGCATTGGAGATCAGCTCGCGCAGGAAGATTTCCTTGTTGCTGTACAGCGAGTGGATCATCAGGTGCAGCAATTGCTTCACTTCCGCCTGGAAGCTCATCGTCTCGTGCGGTGCGGTCATGGTTCTCCTCTTGGCTAACTTGGCTGACTTGGCTGGAACGGGAATCCGGTTCCCTGGCCGCGGCGCGCTGGCGCCGGGGCAGTGTTCCGGAACATAGGGGCGCGGGGCCCGGATTTCAAGTGCGGCTAGCGGCGCTCGAGCTGGCGCGCCAGGAAGGCCAGCATGCCCGCGTCCTGGCTGCTGGCGACGTTGAAGCGCATCCAGCCCGAGGGCATCTGCGACGGCGAGAACAGGCTGCCGGGCGCGAACAGGTAGCCTTCCTCGTGCCCCGCGGTGGCGATGGCGTTGGTGTCGCGCCCGGTGTCGGCCCACAGGTACATGCCGGCATGCTGGCCCGGGAACAGCGCCAGGCCCATGCGTTCCAGCGTGCGGCGGGTGTCGTCGCGGGCGCGGTCCAGGCGCGCGCGCACGCGCTCCACGTGCTTGCGGTAGTGGCCTTCGGTAAGCACCTTGTAGAGCACACGCTCGTTGATTTCCGGCGAGGCCAGGCCGGCCAGCAGCTTGCTGTCGGTCAGGCTGGCGGCGGTCTCCGGGTGCGCGGCGATGAAGCCCACGCGCAGGTTGGCGGCCAGCGTCTTGGAGAAGCTGCCGAGGTAGATCACGCGGCGCAGCTGGTCCAGGCTGGCCAGCCGCGTGGCCGCATGGCCGGGCGGGCACAGGTCGCAGTAGATGTCGTCCTCGACGATCAGCAGGTCGTACTGCTCGGCCAGCCGCAGCAATTGAAAGGCCTTGGCCGCCGACAGCGAGGTGCCGGTCGGGTTGTGCAGCACCGAGTTGATCACCATCAGGCGCGGCCGGCGCGCCTGCAGGATGCGCTCCAGCGCCTCCAGGTCGGGGCCTTCGGCGGTGTAGGGCATGCCGATCAGCTGCGCGCCCTGCGCGGCGAAGCGGCCGAACATCACGAACCAGGCCGGGTCGCCCACCAGCACCGCGTCGCCGGCGCGCAGGTAGAGCCGGGCGATCAGGTCGAGCGCCTGGGTGATGCCCGAGGTCAGCACGATCTGCTCGGGCGCGGCGCCGATCTCCAGCTCGGCGAGGCGGTTGCGCAATTGCTGGCGCAGCGGCAGGAAACCCTGCGGCGTGCCGCTGACCAGGAAATGGCTGCCCGGCTGGCGGCCCAGCCCGCGCAGCGCGCTGGCGATCAGCTCGCCGTCGAGCCAGTCGTTGGGCAGGAAACCCTGGCCGGGCGACTTGTGCGGCTCGCTCGAGTGATACATGCTGCGCAGCAGCCAGGTCACGTCGATATTGCGCGAGCCGGTGGCCACCGGCGCCACCGCCGGCGCCTGCGGGGTGCGCTCGCGCACGTAGAAGCCGGAGCCGCGGCGCGACTCCAGGTAGCCCAGCGCCACCAGCCGCTCGTAGGCTTCCACCACGGTGAAGCGGGAAATGCCCTTGTCCTGCGCCAGCTGGCGGATCGAGGGCATGCGCATGCCGGCGCGGAAGATGCGCTCGTCGATGCGCAGCCGCGCCCACTCGGTCAACTGCTCCACCAGCGTCATCTGCGCCGACGGCACCGGGCTGGGCATGCGCTCGGTCGGCGGCGGCACCAGGCGCAGCGGGCGCGGCGCCTCGGCCGTCACGCCCCCGGCGGCGGCGCCTGCCTTATCCTTGAGGCCCGGCGCGGCCAGGTCGTCGCTGTTCATGTCGTGCTCCCGCCACTGTACTGTGAATGATCTGCATAACTGTATAGGTACTGTACCGACAACCTTCACTACCATCAACACACAATGACGCTAGCTCTCGACCATCTCGTGATCGCCGCCGCCACGCTCGAGGCGGGCGCGCAGCATGTCGCCGAGGCGCTGGGCGTGCCGGCGCAGCCGGGTGGCGCCCATCCCGGCATGGGCACGCACAACCGCCTGCTCGGCCTGTTCGGCGGGATCTACCTGGAAATCATCGCCATCGACCCCGCGGCGCCGGCGCCGGCGCGCCCGCGCTGGTTCGGCCTGGACGGCGAGGCGGTCCAGGCGCGCCTGCGCGGGGGCCCGTTCCTGCTGAACTGGGCGGCGCGCGTGGCGCGCCCGGCCGACCTGTCGCTGTGGCAGTCGCAGTACCCGGCGCGCATCGCCCCGGTGATCCCGATGACGCGCGGCGACCTGCGCTGGCGCATCACGGTGCCCGAGGACGGCAGCCTGCCCGGCTGGCCCGCCGACGAGGACGGCCCGGCCGTGGCCGGCGACGGCGTGCTGCCCACGCTGATCCAGTGGGACGTGCCGCTCCACCCGTCCGCGCGGCTGCCCGGCCAGGGCCTGGCCCTGCGCGCGCTGCGCGGGCGCCATCCGCAGGCGGCGCGGCTCGGGCGCGCGCTGCAATGGCTGGGCGGCGGCGCGCTGATCGCGCTGGAGCCCGGCGACAAAGCCGAGCTGAGCGCCGAGATCGAGACGCCGGACGGCGTGCGCACGCTGCGCTGAGCACCGGCGGCAACACCGGCAGTACCGGCAGTACCGCATTCACCACAAAAACAACGACCGCAGGAGATTTGAGCCATGCCTCCCACCACCCGCAAACGCTTCGACGACGACGCCTATCTCGGCAGCTGCACCGCCACCGTGGTGGCCGTGCACGCCGAGGGCATCGAGCTCGACCAGACCGTGTGCTATGCCCGCAGCGGCGGCCAGGCGGGGGACACCGGCACGCTCCGGCTGGCCAACGGCGCCACCGTCGCGCTGCTGGAGACCATCTACTCGCCGGACCGCAGCCGCATCCTGCACGTGCCGGCGCCGGGCTCGGCGCTGCCCGAGCCGGGCGACATCGTCGCCGTCGCCATCGACTGGGAGCGCCGCCACCGCCTGATGCGCCTGCATACCTGCCTGCACCTGCTGGGCTCGCTGATCCCGGTGCCCGTGACCGGCTGCGGCATCTCGCCGGACTCGGCGCGCATCGACTTCGACCTGCCCGAGTCGACGCTCGACAAGGGCGATCTGACCGAGCGGCTCAACGCGCTGATCGGCGCCGACAGCCGCGTGCGCATCGACCTCATCACACCCGCGGAGCTGGCCGCCCAGCCGGAACTGGTGCGCACCGTGGGCGCGGCGCCGCCGGCCGGCAGCGGCGCCATCCGCATCATCGAGATTCCCGGCGTGGACCGCCAGCCGTGCGGCGGCACGCACGTGGCCGCCACCGGCGAGATCGGCGCGGTGGTCGTGACCAAGATCGAAAAGAAGAGCCGCACCAACCGCCGCGTGGTGGTGCAGTTCGCGGCATGACGGGCGCGCTCGCGGGCCCGGACTTGCTGGCCGGGCTGTCGATGGCGCAGTTCGCCGCGCTGCTCACGCTGCTGGCGGTGGGCGCCTTCACGCCCGGCCCCAACACCACCATCGCCGCCGTCACCGGCGCCAACTTCGGCCTGCGCGCCACGCTGCCGCACTGCGTGGGCGTGGCCTTCGGCTTTGCCAGCATCGTGGCGCTGTGCGCCGCCGGCGTGGGCGCGCTGGTGCTGGCCAGCCCGGCGCTGGGGCTGCTGGTGCGCGCGGCGGGCGTGCTGTACCTGCTGTGGCTGGCGCTGCGGCTGGCGCGCAGCGCCGCGCTGGCCGACAAGCAGGTGCTGCGCCCGCTGTCGGTGTGGCAGTCGGTGATCCTGCAATACGCCAACATCAAGGCGTGGATGCTGGCGCTGGCCACGGCCGCCTCCTACATGGCCGGCGCGCAGTCGCCGCTGCGCCGGGTGCTGCTGATGTGCGCCGTGTTCGCCGTGTTCGGCTTCGTCAGCAACGGCGTGTACGGCGCGCTCGGCGCCGGCCTGCGGCACTGGCTGCAGGTGGGCGACCGCATCCGCTGGTTCAACCGCGCGATGGGGCTGGCGCTGGCGCTGACCGCGCTGTGGATCGCGCGGTCCGGCGGCCCCATGTCTCACTGAGGTATCGCGATGACGACCCGATCCGCCTCCCTGCCCCGCCCCGGCGCGGCCCCGCACGCCGGCCACGGCGGCGGCATGCTGCTGGGCTTCGTCGGCGTGGCCGTGTTCAGCCAGACGCTGCCGTTTACCCGCATGGCGGTGGCGGAGCTCGATGCCACCCTGGTCGCGCTGGGCCGCGCCGTGGTGGCCGGCGTGCTGGCGCTGTTGCTGCTGTGGCAGCGCGGCGCCTTCGCCGCCGCGCGCCGCCCGCGCGGCAGCCAGTGGTGGCGGCTGGCCGTGACCGCGCTCGGCGTGGTGGTGGGCTTTCCGCTGTTTTCCTCGCTGGCCATGCGCGAGGTGCCGGCCGGGCACGGCGCCATCATCACCGGCCTGCTGCCGCTGGCCACCGCCGTGTTCGCCGCGTGGTTCGGGCGCGAGCGCCCGTCGGCGGGCTTCTGGCTGTCGGCCGCGGCGGGCAGCGCGCTGGTGGTGGCCTTCGCGCTGTGGCAGGGCGCCGGCGGGCTCCAGCACGCCGACTGGCTGCTGTTCGCCGCGATGGTGCTCGGCGCGCTGGGCTATGCCGAAGGCGGCAAGCTGTCGCGCGAGCTGGGCGGGCAGGAGACCATCAGCTGGGCGCTGGCGGTGTCGATGCCGGCGCTGCTGCCGCTGGTGGCCTGGCTGGCGCTCGCGCATGCCGGGCAGATCGCCGCCGCCTCGCCGCGCGCGTGGCTCGGCGTGGGCTATGTGTCGGTGTTCTCGATGTTCGTCGGCTTCCTGTTCTGGTACGCCGGGCTCGCAAAAGGCGGCGTGGCGCGCGTGGGCCAGATACAATTGCTGCAGCCGTTCCTCACGCTGGCGGGCGGCGCCCTGATGCTGGCCGAG
>NZ_AQPL01000024.1:0-13236 GCF_000395345.1 Cupriavidus sp. WS
CGCCCTGATGCTGGCCGAGCCGCTCGACGCCGCCACCCTCGCCTTCGCGGTGGCGGTGATCGGCGTGGTTGCCGCGGGCCGCCGTACCGCCGTGCGCAGCGCCCCCGCTGGTCCCGTGCCCGCGCCCGCCGCCGAAGAACTCCACCCCATCCCTCCGGGACGACCCCACTGACAGGAGACCTTATGTCCGTCTACGACACCCTTGCCCGCCTCGGCATCGAACTGCCCGGCGCCGGCGCCCCCGCCGCCGCCTACGTGATGGCCGCCCAGACCGGCAACACCGTATTCCTTTCCGGCCACATCGCGCGCAAGGACGGCAAGCCGTGGGCCGGCAAGCTCGGCAAGGACCTCACCACCGAAGACGGCAAGGCCGCCGCGCGCGCCATCGCCATCGACCTGCTGGCCACGCTGCATGCGCACCTCGGCGACCTGAACCGCGTCACCCGCGTCGTCAAGCTGATGAGCCTGGTCAACTCCACGCTGGAATTCACCGAGCAGCACCTGGTGACCAACGGCGCCTCGGAGTTCCTCGTCGAAGTGTTCGGCGACGCCGGCAAGCATGCCCGCAGCGCCTTCGGCGTGGCGCAGATCCCGCTCGGCGCCTGCGTCGAGATCGAACTGATCGTCGAGGTCAAGTAAGCCCCGGCCACCGGGCCGGCGCGCGGCATCCCGCGCGGCCGGCCCGCCACGACAGACAAACGAACCCCGCCTTTCCCATGCGCATCGACAACCTGCCGTTCGGCACCACCGACTGGTCCGCCGTCGCCCCGACCCGCCACCCGGGCGAGACCGGCGAAGCCCTCTGGCGCACCCGCCAGTTCGGCGATATCCGAGTGCGCATGGTGGAGTATTCTGCCGGTTATCTCGCCGACCACTGGTGCACCAAGGGTCACATCCTGTTCGTGCTGGACGGCGAGCTGCATACCGAGCTGGAAGACGGCCGGCAGTTCGTGCTCCGCGCGGGCACGAGCTACCAGGTCGCCGACCAGGCCGAGCCGCACCGTTCGTCCACGCCGACCGGCGCGCGGCTTTTTATCGTTGACTGAGTCGGGCGCGCCCGACTCCCATACCCATACCAAGAGACCATCATGAACTGGGCCATCTCCCGCCGGGCACAAGCTCTGACCAGCTCGGCCATCCGCGAAATCCTGAAAGTCACCGAGCGTCCGGAAGTCATTTCCTTCGCCGGCGGCCTGCCCTCCCCGGCCACGTTCCCGGTAGCGGCGATGGAGCAGGCGGTAGCCCGGATCTTCGCCGACAATCCGCAGGCCGCGCTGCAGTACGCCGCCACCGAGGGCTACATGCCGCTGCGCGAGTTCGTCGCCAGGCGCCACAACGTGGGCGTGGAGCGCGTGCTGATCACCACCGGCTCGCAGCAGGCGCTGGACCTGATCGCCAAGGTGATGATCGACCCGGGCAGCCCGGTGCTGGTGGAGACGCCCAGCTACCTCGGCGCGCTGCAGGCGTTCTCGCTGTTCGAGCCGGAGTTCGTCTCGGTGCCCGGCGACGACAAGAGCCTGCTGCCCGAGGCGCTCACGCCCGAGCTGACCGCCGGCGCGCGCTTCCTGTACGCGCTGCCCAACTTCCAGAACCCGACCGGCCGCCGCATGCCGCTGGAGCGCCGCCAGGCGCTGGTGGCGCGCGCGCGCGAGCTGGGCCTGCTGCTGGTCGAGGACGATCCCTACGGCGAGCTGAGCTACCGCGGCGACCAGCTGCCGAGCCTGCTGTCGATGAACCCGGACGGCGTGATCTACATGGGCTCGTTCTCCAAGATCCTGGCCCCCGGCCTGCGCCTGGGCTACGTGATCGCCCCGCCCGACCTGCACTTCAAGCTGTGCCAGGCCAAGCAGGCCTCGGACCTGCACACGCCGAGCTTCACGCAGCGCCTGGCGTTCGAGGTGGTGCGCGACGGCCTGCTGGATTCGCACATCCCCACCATCCGCACGCTCTACGCCGCGCAATGCCAGGCCATGCTGGACTCGCTCGCGCGCCACATGCCCGAGGGCGTGAGCTGGAACGCGCCGGAAGGCGGCATGTTCATCTGGATGGAGCTGCCCGAAGGGCTGGACAGCATGGAGATCCTGCAGGAAGCGGTCAAGCGCAACGTGGCCTACGTGCCGGGCGCGCCGTTCTACGCCAGCAACCCGCGCCGCAACGCGCTGCGCCTGGCCTTCGTGACGGTGGCGCCGGAGCGCATCGAGCAGGGCGTGGCCATCCTCGGCACGCTGTTCCGCGAGGCCATCGCCAAGCAGGCGCCGCAGGCCAGGGCAGCCTGAACGCCACACGCCGCGCGGCTCGGCCTCCTGGCTGATACCTGCGCGGCGGGCTTCATGGCAAGATAGCGGCCATCGCCCGTTCGCACGGGCCTGGCACAGCCAAGGGAGACGTGTTCGTGCTGCGTATCTGGGGTCGACTCTCATCGATCAACGTGCAGAAAGTGGTCTGGTGCGCGCGCGAGCTGCACCTGGACCACGAGCGCATCGACATCGGCATCCGCGAGGGCGACCTCGACACCGAGGCCTACGTGCGCCTCAACCCCAACCGCCAGATCCCGGTGATCGAGGATTTCCGCGGCACCGACGTGGGCGGCGAGCCCTTCGTGCTGTGGGAGTCCAACGCCATCGTGCGCTACCTGTGCGCGCATGACGGCGAAGACACCCTGTGGCCCGGCAACGTCAAGGCGCGCGCGCTGGCCGACCGCTGGATGGACTGGCAGACCAATACCTTCAGCCCCGCGATGGTGGATGCCTTCCGCCAGCTCGTGCGGGTGCCGGAAGGCGAGCGCGACCAGGCCCTGATCGCGCATTCGCTAGCGCGCACCGAGCCGCTCGCGGCCCGGCTCGACGAAGCGCTGGCCGACCGCGAATTCATCTGCGGCGACCGCTTCACGATGGCCGACATCCCGCTGGCCTGCTCGGCCCACCGCTGGCTGGGCATGCCGGCGCAGCGCCAGCCGCGCCCCCATCTGGAGCGCTGGGTGGCCGCCATGCGCGCGCGCCCGGCCGCGTCCGGCATCCTCGTGCTGCCGCTGGCCTGAGCGGCCAGCCGCCATCTTCCCGGTCTTCTACCTGGCGCGGTGTCCGCCCGACACCGCCGCCAGCACGCCCAGCCCGATCAGCGCCCCGCCCGTGACGTAGCGGCCCGCCGCGCTGGCGCCGCGGGCGCGCCCCAGCAGCGGCAGCAGCGCCGCCGCGGCCAGCACGTAGCAGCAATCGGTAAAGGACGCGACCAGCACGAACGTGGCGCCCAGCACCATGCTCTGCGGCAGCGCGGGCGCGGCCGCGTCCATGAACTGCGGCAGGAAGGCGGCGAAGAACAGCGTGGTCTTCGGGTTCAGCATGGCCACCACCATGCCGTCGCGGAACACCTTGCCGAGGCTGGCCGCCGGCACCGCCCCGCCGGCGTCCGCCGCCGGGCGCGCGCGCAGGGCCCGCACGCCGAGGTAGACCAGGTAGGCCGCGCCGGCGTACTTGACCACCGCGAACGCCAGCGCCGACACCGCGAACAGCGCCGCCAGCCCCAGCGCCGCCGCCAGCGCGTTGACCAGATTGCCCAGCGCCACGGCGGCCACCGAGGCCAGCCCGCTGCGGCGGCCCTGCGACAGCGTGCGCGTGACGATGTAGATCACGGCGGGCCCGGGCGTGACCGCCAGCACCAGGCTGGCCAGCACGAAGGCGGCGAACAGGGCGCCGCCCGGGATGGCGTGGGAAATGGCAAGCGGCATGGCGAACGGCATGGCAAGGCTCCTTCGGGATCGCGCGGCGCCGCCGGCGGCGGACACTGGCGGATACTGGCGGACATCAGCGCATTCTGCCACCGCCGGCCCGCGCCGGCATGCATTTGCGGATCGGCACGTTTGGAGTAACCTCCCGGGGGTGCGCGGCGTGCCCCAGCCTGCCCCCAGGCAAACCCTGATCCGTGAATCCGGTTCATGGGGGTGATGATCCGATTTAGGGCGGCGCGGCGGGAACCCCTCCTTAGAATCCGAAGTTTGTCCCACAGGCGGCCCGCGTGGTCCGGGGCAGGAAACCGGGAAAAGCGGCCAACGCGGCCAGCGCGACCAGCGTCACGAGCACCGCAAAAGCCGCTGAACGGACGAAGAAGCAGCCGAGAAAAGAAAACAGCCGATAAACCGCTGAGACATGGCAGGCCGGAGCCGAAGCAAAGAAAACCTGCCGCCCAACCCGAGGAGGATGCAGACATGTGGAGTCAAATCTATGACCCGCTAGGCAGCATGGCGTTGTCCACGCTTGCCGCAGGGGTACCCGTGGCCGTGCTGCTGGCAGCACTGGCGTTCTTTCACCTGCAGGCCCACCTGGCCGCCGGGCTGGCGCTGGTGGTGGGCGTGGTCATCGCCTCCGCCGTGTTCGGCATGCCGGCCGCGATGGCCGGCAAGGCGGCCGGCCTGGGCATCGTCTCGGGCCTGTTCCCGATCGGCTGGATCGTCCTCAACATCATCTTCCTGCACCGCCTGACCACGCTCAACGGCTCGTTCCGGGTGCTGCAGAACTCGATCTCCGGCATCACCGAGGACCGCCGCCTGCAACTGCTGCTGGTGGCGTTCAGCTTCGGCGCGTTCTTCGAGGGCGCGGCCGGCTTCGGCACGCCGGTGGCGGTGACCGGCGCCATCCTGATCGGCCTCGGCTTCTCGCCGCTGGCCGCCTCGGGCCTAGCGCTGATCGCCAATACCGCGCCGGTGGCCTACGGCGCGCTGGGCGCGCCGCTGATCGGCCTGGCCTCGGTCACGGGCCTCGACCTGCTGCAGCTCTCGGCGATGGTCGGCCGCCAGTTGCCGTTCTTCTCGGTGCTGGTGCCGTTCTGGCTGATCTGGGCCTTCGCCGGCTTCCGCGGCATGCTGGCGATCTGGCCCGCCATCCTGGTGGCCGGCGTGTCGTTCGCGGTGCCGCAGTTCCTGGTGTCGAACTTCCACGGCCCGTGGCTGGTGGACGTGATCGCCGCGCTGGTGTCGATGGGCTCGCTGACGCTGTTCCTGAAAGTCTGGAAGCCGAAGGAGACCTGGACCTCCACGCGCATCCTGGGCCGCCACGACGACTCCAAGGTCGACGACCCCGAAGCGGTGGCCGCCGAAGCGCGCGCCAACGCCGCCTCCGCCGGCATCTCGGTGGTCAAGGCATGGGTGCCGTGGGTGATCCTGACGGTGTTCGTGTTCGTCTGGGGCATCCCGGAATTCAAGAAGCTGATGGACGGCATCTGGCAGTGGCGCTTCCCCATCCCCGGCCTCGACAAGGCCGTGCTCAAGGTGCCGCCGGTGGTGCCCAAGCCCACCGCCGAAGGCGCGGTGTTCGCCTTCAACGTGCTGTCGATGGCCGGCACCGGCATCCTGGCCTCGGCGCTGCTGGGCGGCCTGCTGATGGGCTACTCGGTGCCGCGCCTGATCAAGGAATACTGGGAAACCATCAAGCTGGTGAAGTACTCGCTGCTGACCATCTGCGCGATGTTCGGCATCGGCTACCTGACCCGCTACTCGGGCCTGGACGCCACGATGGGCCTGGCCTTCGCCCACACCGGCGTGCTCTACCCGCTGTTCGGCACCATGCTGGGCTGGCTGGGCGTGGCGCTGACCGGCTCCGACACCGCCTCCAACGTGCTGTTCGGCGGCCTGCAGAAGACCACGGCGGAACAGTTGGGCCTGTCGCCGATCCTGATGGCCTCGGCCAACAGCTCGGGCGGCGTGATGGGCAAGATGATCGACGCGCAGTCCATCGTGGTGGCGTCCACCGCCACCAAGTGGTACGGCCATGAGGGCGAGATCCTGCGCTACGTGTTCTTCCACTCGATCTCGCTGGCGATCCTGGTCGGCCTGTTCATCACGCTGCAGGCGTATGTGCATCCGTTCACGCAGATGGTGATCCGCTGACGGACCGGCCGCCGATGATGGCCTTCCCTCTCCCGCGCGCGGGAGAGGGAAACAAGAAAATCCAAACGATCAGGCCAGCAGCCGGTACGCCAGCCGCGCCGCCGCCCGCGCGCCGCAGCCATCGCGGTCGTACAGCGGATTGAATTCGGCGAGGTCGGCCACGCGCAGCTTGCCGCTGGCGCGCACCAGTTCCACCACCGCCTCCACCACCGGCAGCGGCACGCCATAGGCCGCGGGCGCCGATACCGCCGGCATCACCGCCGCGGGCAGCACGTCGAGGTCGATCGTCAGATAGACGTGATCCACCGCGTCGATGCGCGCGCGCAGTGCTTCCAGCCGCGCGTCGAGGTGCCGCTCCTGCATCAGCACGTCTTCCACGTAATGCACGCCGAGCGCGTCGGCATGCGCGAACAGCGCCGCGGTATTGCCGAGCCGGCTCACGCCCAGGCAACTGTATTCGAAGCGCTGGCCGCGCGCGCGGCAGGCTTCGGCGATCTGGTCGAACGGCGTGCCGGAGCTGCCGGGGCGGGCCGTGCGCAGGTCGAAATGCGCATCGAGGTTGAGCACCAGCACGCGGCCGTTGTCGCCGCGCGCGTCGAGATGCGCGCGCAGGCCCTGCCACGTGCCCCAGGCGATCTCGTGGCCGCCGCCGAGCACCAGCGTGAAGGCGCCGCGCGCCAGTTCCGCGGCCACGGCGCGGGCCAGCGCCTGCTGCGCGGCTTCGAGGTCGCCGTCGGCGCAGATGACGTCGCCGCCATCGTGGAAGGCTTCGAGGCCGTGCGCCGGCGCGCCGGCCAGCGCGCGGCGGATCTCGTGCGGGCCGCCCGCGGCGCCGGCGCGGCCCTGGTTGCGCAGCACGCCGGCGTCGCAGCAGAAGCCCAGCAGCACCGGCGCGCCCGGCACGCGCGCGGTGCCCGTGCGCACCACGTCGAACAGCCGCCGCGTGTCGCCGCGCTCGTTGCCGTCGGTGCGGCCGCGCCAGACGGGGTGCGCGCTTTCCTGCGCGGCAGGCAGCATCACCGGCTCGCTCATGACAGACGGCGGCCCAGCGTTTCCGGCACCATCGCCAGCCCGGCCAGCGAGACCAGCCCGCAGCCGATCACGTAGAAGGCCGGCGCGTTCGGGTTGGCGGTGAGGTGGATCAGCTCGGTCGAGAAGAACTGCGCGAAGCCGCCGAAGATGGCGATGGCGACGCAGTACGCGATCGACAGCCCGGTGGCGCGCAGGCGCTGCGGCAGCACCTCGCTGACCAGCACCATCGAGGCCGGCGAGGTCAGCGACATCGGCACCGACAGGCAGCCCACCACCACCAGCAGGCGCGCCAGGCCCGGCTCGGCGTTGATCAGCACGAAGGCGGGATAGATCATCGCCAGCAGCGCCACGCGCGACCACAGCACCACCGGGCGGCGGCCGAAGCGGTCGGCCAGGCGGCCCGCGAACGGCGACAGCACCACCTGCACGCCGGCCGCCACGCAGGCCGCCCAGATGCCCAGCGACAGCGGCATGTGCAATTGCGACACCGCGTAGTTGCTGAGGTAGTAGACCACGATGTAGGTCGACGAGGCCACGCCGATCATCAGCAGCACGCTGGCCGCCAGCGCGCGGCCGTGCTCGCGCAGCAGCTGCATGGACGAGGCGTGCTCCGACGCATGGGCCGCGGGCGCGGTCTCCTCCAGGCGGCGGCGGATCACCAGCCCCACCGGGATCACCAGGATGCCGATGGCGAAGGCCACGCGCCAGCCCCACGCCTCCAGCTCCGCGGGCGCGAGCACGTTGCTGAGCAGCAGCCCGACCAGCGCGCCGAGCAGCGCCGCCAGCCCCTGGCTGAACGGCTGCCAGCTCGTGTAGAAGCCGCGCGAGCGGTCGTCGGCGTACTCCAGCAGCAGCGCGGTGGACGCGCCCATCTCGCCGCCGATGGCGAAGCCCTGCACCAGCCGCGCGAGCAGGATCAGCACCGGCGCGGCGATGCCGATCTGGGCGTAGGTCGGCGTGACCACGAAGATCACCGCGCTCAGGCCCATCAGCCACAGCGTCAGCGCCACCGCCGGCTTGCGGCCCGCGCGGTCGGCGTACATGCCGATCAGCAGGCCGCCGAGCGGGCGCATCAGGAAACCCACGCCGAAGGTGGCGAAGGACAGCAGCAACTGGCCGGTGGCGTCGGCCACCGGGAAATACAGGCGGCCGATCAGCGTGGCGAAGAAGCTGTAGACCACGAAGTCGTAGAACTCCAGGCCGTTGCCGATGGTGATGGCGGCGATGGCCTTGAAGCGGGACAGCGGCGCGGGCGCGGCGCCTTGCAGGGCCGCGGCGCCGGGGGCGGTGTTGTCGATGAGCATGATGTCTGCCTGGAACGATGTAATCATGGCGCCCGCGCGGCGAGGCGCCGGGGGGCGTCGGGGAGATGGCGCGAGGTCAGTCCGGCGCCAGCGCGGGCTCGCCGTGCGGATCGCGGCGCGGCCGCACCCACAGCCACCACGCCGCCACCAGCAGCGCGAGCCAGACCGCGCCCACCGCGAGCGCGGCGCGGGTCTGCGGAAACCAGCCGAGCACGCCGAAGACGAACAGCATGAAGCCGATCGCCGCGAGCGGCGCCAGCGGCCAGAACGGCACCGGGAACTTGAGCGCGGCCGCCTCGGCGCGGCTCATGCGCCGGCGCATGACGAACTGCGACAGCAGGATCATCAGCCACACCCAGACCGTGGCGAAGGTGGCGATGGAGGCGATCAGCACGAACACGTCCTCGGGCATCACGTAGTTCAGCACCACGCCGGCCAGCAGCGCCAGCGCCATCACCACCACCGTCATCCACGGCACGCCGTTGCGCGAGACGCGGGCGAACGCGCGCGGCGCGTGGCGCAGCACGGCCATGCCGTACAGCATGCGGCCGGCGCCGAAGATGTCGCTGTTGATGGCCGACACCGCCGCCGAGATCACCACCACGTTGAGCACCGCCGCGGCCGAGCCGATGCCCAGGCGGCTGAAGATCTGCACGAAGGGGCTGCCCTCGCTGCCGACGCGGTGCCACGGGTAGAGCGACATCAGCACGCCCAGCGTGAGCACGTAGAACAGCAGGATGCGCAGCGGCACCGCGTTGATCGCGCGCGGAATCACACGCTCGGGGTCGCGCGCCTCGCCGGCGGTGATGCCGATGATCTCGATGCCGCCGAAGGCGAACATCACCACCGCGAACGAAGCGATCACGCCAGCCACGCCGTTGGGCATGAAGCCGCCGTGCGCCCACAGGTTATGGATGCCGGTGGCGCCGCCGCCACCGGCCATGCCGAGGCCGAACAGCATGATGGCCACGCCGCCGCCGATCATGGCGACGATGGCGCCGACCTTGAGCAGCGACAGCCAGAACTCCAGCTCGCCGAAGACCTTGACGCTGAGCAGGTTGAGGCCGCCGATCAGGAACACGATGCCGAGCACCCAGATCCAGCGCGGCACGTCCGGGAACCAGAACCCCATGTAGATGCCGAACGCGGTCACGTCGGCCAGGCAGACGATGACCATCTCGAAGGTGTAGGTCCAGCCGAGCAGGAAGCCCGCCAGCGGCCCCAGCGCCGTGTTGGCGTACTGGCCGAACGAGCCGGACACCGGGTTGCGCACTGCCATCTCGCCGAGCGCGCGCATCACCATGTAGACCGCGGCGCCGCCGATCAGGTAGGCCAGCAGCACGGCCGGACCGGCCGCCTGGATGGCCGAGGCCGAGCCGTAGAAAAGTCCGGTGCCGATCGCCGAACCGAGCGCCATGAAGCGGATGTGGCGCGCGCCCAGGCTGCGCTGCAGGCCTTGCGGCTGCTGTTGCATCTGCATCTGTTCTGTCTCCGGGTCATTGTTCTGTCGCGCCCGTTTGCGGGCGGCGCACGCGGGCATCCGCGCGCGCCGCCCCGGGCGTCATGGCATGGCGCGCCC
This sequence comes from Cupriavidus sp. WS, assembly GCF_000395345.1. Lineage (NCBI taxonomy): Bacteria > Pseudomonadati > Pseudomonadota > Betaproteobacteria > Burkholderiales > Burkholderiaceae > Cupriavidus > Cupriavidus sp. WS. The sequence goes on from NZ_AQPL01000024.1 coordinate 9,794, forward strand.
TGACGCGCGCGGCGTCACAGGCTGGGCAGCAGCCCCGCCGGCAGCAGCGCGTTCAACCCGCCCGCGGCCAGCAGGCGGCTGGCCGCCTCGATGTCGGGCGCGAAGAAGCGGTCCTTCTCGTAGTACGGCACCTCGGCGCGCAGCAGCGCGCGCGCCTGCTCCAGCGGCGGCGAGCTCTTGAGCCCTTCGCGGAAGTCCAGGCCCTGGCACGCGCCCAGCCATTCCACCGCGAGGATGCCGCGCACGTTCTCGGCCATCGCCCACAGCCGCTTGCCGGCGTTGGGCGCCATCGACACGTGGTCTTCCTGGTTGGCCGAGGTCGGCAGGCTGTCGACGCTGTGCGGATGCGCGAGCGCCTTGTTGTCGCTGGCCAGCGCGGCGGCGGTGACCTGCGCGATCATGAAGCCGGAGTTGACGCCGCCGTTGGCCACCAGGAACGGCGGCAGCTGCGACATGTGGCGGTCCATCATCAGCGAGATGCGGCGCTCGGACAGCGAGCCGGTCTCGGCGATGGCCAGGGCGATGTTGTCGGCCGCCATCGCCACCGGCTCGGCGTGGAAGTTGCCGCCCGAGATGACGTCGCCTTCGGCGGCGAACACCAGCGGGTTGTCGGACACCGCGTTGGCTTCCGCCGCCAGCACCTCGGCGGCCTGGCGCAACTGCGTCAGGCAGGCGCCCATCACCTGCGGCTGGCATCGCAGCGAGTACGGGTCCTGCACCTTGTCGCAGTCCGCGTGCGAGCGCGCCAGCGCGCTGCTCTCGCCGAGCAGCGCGCGGTAGGCCGCGGCCGCGTCGATCTGGCCGCGCTGGCCGCGCACGGCATGCACGCGCGCGTCGAACGGCGCGCGCGAGCCGAGCATGGCCTCCACGCTCAGGCCGCCGCACACCAGCGCGGCGCCGAACAGGTCCTCGGCCTCGAACAGGCCGCGCAGCGCGTAGGCGGTCGAGACCTGCGTGCCGTTGAGCAGCGCCAGCCCTTCCTTGGCCGCCAGCGTCAGCGGACGCAGGCCGGCCACTTCCAGCGCCTGGCGCGCCGGCAGCCACTGGCCGCGGTGGCGCGCCTGGCTCTCGCCAAGCAGCACCAGCGACATGTGCGCGAGCGGCGCGAGGTCGCCCGAGGCGCCGACCGAGCCCTTGAGCGGGATGTGCGGATAGACCTCGGCGTTGACCAGCGCGACCAGCGCCTCGATCACCTCGCGGCGGATGCCGGAGAAGCCGCGCGCCAGGCTGTTGACCTTGAGCAGCATGATCAGGCGCACCATCGCGTCGTCGAGCGGCTCGCCCACGCCAGCGGCGTGCGACAGCACCAGCGAGCGCTGCAGGTTCTCCAGGTCTTCGCTGGCGATGCGGGTCTGCGCCAGCAGGCCGAAGCCGGTGTTGATGCCGTAGGCGGTGCGGCCCTGCGCGACGATGGACTCGACGCAGGCCACGCTGGCGTCGATGGCGGCGCCCGCGCTGTCGTCGAGGCGCAGGCGCAGCGGCTGCCGGTAGGCGGCGCGCAACTGGGCCAGGCTCAACTGGCCGGGCTTGAGGGTCAGGTCGGTTGCGCTCATGCTCAGGCCTCCTTGCCGCCGGTGATCATCGGCAGGTTCAGGCCCTGCTCGCGCGCGCACGCGATGGCGATCTCGTAGCCCGCGTCGGCATGGCGCATCACGCCGGTGGCCGGGTCGTTGTGCAGCACGCGCGCGATGCGCGCGGCGGCCTCGTCGGTGCCGTCGCACACGATCACCACGCCGGCATGCTGCGAGAAACCCATGCCCACGCCGCCGCCGTGGTGCAACGACACCCAGGTGGCGCCGCTGGCGGTGTTGAGCAGCGCGTTGAGCAGCGGCCAGTCGGACACCGCGTCGGAGCCGTCGCGCATGCTTTCGGTCTCGCGGTTGGGGCTGGCCACCGAGCCGGAGTCGAGGTGGTCGCGGCCGATCACCACCGGCGCCGACAGCTCGCCGCTGCGCACCATCTCGTTGAAGGCCAGGCCGAGCCGGGCGCGCTGGCCGAGGCCGACCCAGCAGATGCGCGCCGGCAGGCCCTGGAAGCTGATGCGCTCGCGCGCCATGTCGAGCCAGCGGTGCAGGTGCGCGTCGTCGGGGATCAGCGCCTTGACCTTGGCGTCGGTCTTGTAGATGTCCTGCGGGTCGCCCGACAGCGCGGCCCAGCGGAACGGGCCCACGCCGCGGCAGAACAGCGGGCGGATGTAGGCCGGCACGAAGCCGGGGAAGTCGAAGGCGTTGGCCACGCCCTCTTCCTTGGCCATCTGACGGATGTTGTTGCCGTAGTCGAAGGTGGGCACGCCCATCTTCTGGAAGTCCAGCATGGCCCGCACGTGGCGCGCCATCGACTGCTTGGCGGCCTTGACGGTGCCGGCCGGGTCGGTGCGCGCGCGGTCGCGGTACTGGCCCCAGGTCCAGCCGGCCGGCAGGTAGCCGTTGAGCGGGTCGTGGGCGCTGGTCTGGTCGGTGACCATGTCCGGGCGCACGCCGCGGCGCGCCAGCTCGGGCAGCACCTCGGCGGCGTTGGCGCACAGCGCGATGGAGATGGCCTTGCCCTCGGCCGTGTAGCGGGCGATGCGCGCCAGCGCGTCGTCGAGGTCGGCGGCCTGCTCGTCCACGTAGCGCGTGCGCAGGCGGAAGTCGATGCTGGCCTGCTGGCATTCGATGTTGAGCGAGCACGCGCCGGCCAGCGTGGCGGCCAGCGGCTGCGCGCCGCCCATGCCGCCCAGGCCCGCGGTCAGCACCCAGCGGCCCTTGAGGCTGCCGCCGTAGTGCTGGCGCCCGGCCTCGACGAAGGTCTCGTAGGTGCCCTGCACGATGCCCTGGCTGCCGATGTAGATCCACGAGCCGGCGGTCATCTGGCCGTACATGGCGAGGCCCTTGGCATCGAGCTCGTTGAAGTGCTCCCAGGTGGCCCAGTGCGGCACCAGGTTGGAGTTGGCGATCAGCACGCGCGGGGCGTTGGCGTGGGTCCTGAACACGCCGACCGGCTTGCCCGACTGCACCAGCAGGGTCTCGTCGTCGCCCAGCGTCTTGAGCGTGGCGACGATCTGGTCGTAGCAGTCCCAGTTGCGCGCGGCGCGGCCGATGCCGCCGTACACCACCAGCTCCTTCGGGTTCTCCGCCACTTCCGGGTCGAGGTTGTTCATCAACATGCGCAGCGGCGCCTCGGTCTGCCAGCTCCTGGCATTCAGTTGGCTGCCGCGCGGGGCGCGGATCTCTACATCGCGGAAACGGAGGCTGTCGCTCACGGGGGAACTCCTTGGGATTGACGCTGGAATGCGGCCGGCACGCTCACCGTGCGGCCATGTCGTGGGTGTATAGTGTTGTATATACAAGCATAGATGTATTGGTAATTTCCCGGATATGGCGGGCTGGCGGCGGGCAAGCGCGCCGGATATGTGCGGGGAGCGGCACGGAAAGCGGCGCGGGCGGCGCCCGGGAGACCGCGGG
>NZ_AQPL01000025.1:0-3254 GCF_000395345.1 Cupriavidus sp. WS
CCCGGCCGCGGTCGCGCCACCGCGGCCGGGCGCCCCCCCAGACCCCAGGAGATCCATGCTGCTGCGCTTGATGGAACGAATGATCGACCCGTTTCGCGGCCTGCCCGACACCGAGCCGCCGGGCCGGATCTGGCGCTTCTACGCCTATTACCTGCGCGAGGTGTGGCCGGTCTTCGCCCTGCTGCTGGCGGTGGGGCTGGGCGGCGCGCTGATCGAGGTGGCGCTGTTCGGCTTCCTCGGCCGGCTGGTGGACCTGGCGCAGGCGACGCCCGGGCCGGCGTTCTTCCGCCTCCATGCCGGCGAGCTGGCCTGGATGGCGGTGGTGGCGCTGCTGCTGCGCCCGCTCTTCAACGGCCTGCACGACATCCTCGTGCACCAGGTCATCAACCCCAGCCTGGGCAACCTGGTGCGCTGGCAGAACCACCGCTACGTGCTCAAGCAGAGCATGTGGTTCTTCCAGAACGACTTCGCCGGGCGCATCGCCCAGCGCATCATGCAGACCGGCTTCTCGCTGCGCGACTCGGCGGTGCAGGCGGTGGACGCGATCTGGCACGTGCTGATCTACGCCGCCAGCTCGCTCTACCTGTTCGCCGAGGCCGACTGGCGCCTGATGCTGCCGCTGCTGCTGTGGATCGTCGGCTACGTGGCCGCGATGCGCTACTTCACGCCGCGCGTGAAGGCGCGCTCGGTGGCCGCCACCGGCGCGCGCTCGCGCCTGATGGGGCGCATCGTCGACGGCTACACCAACATCGCCACGCTCAAGCTGTTCGCCCACACGCGCCTGGAGGAGGACTACGCGCGCGAGGCGATGGCCGACCTGACCGACAAGGCGCGCAGCTCGGGCCGCATGGTCAGCGCGATGGACTTCACCGTGACCGCGCTCAACGGCGCGCTGATCGCCGCCACCACCGGGCTGGCGCTGTGGCTATGGAGCGAGGGCCACGTCAGCGTGGGCGCGATCGCGCTGTCGGCCGGGCTGGTGATCCGCATCGTCAACATGTCGGGCTGGATCATGTGGGTGGTCAACGGCATCTTCGAGAACGTCGGCCAGGTGCAGGACGGCATGCAGACCATCGCGGTGCCGCGCAAGGTGGCCGACCGCGCGGGCGCGCCGCCGCTGCGCGTGACGCGCGGCGAGGTGCGCTTCGAGGGCGTGGGCTTCCACTACGGCAAGGGCTCGGGCGTGATCGAGGGACTCGACCTGACCGTGCGGCCGGGCGAGAAGATCGGCCTGGTGGGGCCGTCCGGCGCCGGCAAGTCGACGCTGGTCAACCTGCTGCTGCGGCTCTACGACGTCGAGCGCGGCCGCATCCTGATCGACGGCCAGGACATCGCCGGCGTCACCCAGGAAAGCCTGCGCGCGCAGATCGGCATGGTCACGCAGGACACCTCGCTGCTGCACCGCTCGATCCGCGACAACCTGCTCTACGGCCGCCCCGGCGCCAGCGAGGCCGAGCTGATGGCCGCCGCCGCCGACGCCCACGCGGCCGATTTCATCCCGCTGCTGCGCGACGCCGGCGGCGCCACCGGGCTCGACGCGCAGGTCGGCGAGCGCGGCGTCAAGCTCTCGGGCGGGCAACGCCAGCGCATCGCGGTGGCGCGCGTGCTGCTCAAGAACGCGCCCATCCTGATTCTCGACGAAGCCACCTCGGCGCTCGACTCGGAGGTGGAGGCGGCCATCCAGGAGAACCTGGAGACGCTGATGCGCGGCAAGACCGTGATCGCCATCGCGCACCGGCTCTCCACCATCGCGCGCATGGACCGGCTGGTGGTGCTGGACGACGGCCGCATCGCCGAAAGCGGCACGCATGCCGAGCTGCTGGCGCGCGGCGGCCTGTACGCGCGGCTGTGGGCGCACCAGACCGGCGGCTTCGTCGGCGTGGCGTAGCGCGCCCGGCGCCGGACACCGGACACCGCGCCGAACCAGCCCGCTAGACCAGCCCGAGCAGCCCCGCGCCCGCGCCCAGCGCCACCAGCATCAGCGGGTGCACGCGCGTCTTGAGCATCAGGAAGATGGTCAGCAGCGTCACCGCCACCGCGCTCCAGCGGTGGTCCACGCTGGCCGCCAGCACCCAGCCCGACGAGCACAGCAGGCCGATGGTCAGCGTGGCCAGGCCGCGCCGGATCAGGCCCGGCCAGCGCGCCTGCGGCGCGCGCCCGGCGAAATACTCGAAGCCCAGCGCGATCAGGCTGGACGGCCCGCAGATGGCGATCATGCCGGCGATGGCGCCGGCCGGCCCGCCGATCTGCCAGCCGAACAGCGCCACGAACAGCACGTTGGGCCCGGGCGAGGCCTGGGAAATCGCATACATGGCGGAGAACTGCGCGTCGCTCATCCAGCCGTGCGCCTCCACCAGGAAGCGGTGCATGTCGGGGATGGTGGTGGCGGCGCCGCCGATCGACAGGAAGGACAGCAGCAGGAAGTGGGTGAAGAAGCTGCCGAGCACGGTGGGATGGTGGTTCATGCGCGCGGCTCCCCGGCGGCGCCGTCGGTTCCGGGCGGCTGCGCCGGCGCGGGCGGGTCCTGCGGCGCGGCGGCCTCGGCCGCCAGCCGCAGCGCCTGCCCCTCGGCGCGCCATTCGAGCAGCAGGCCGAGCGGCACCAGCACCGCCATCACCGGCACCAGCGGCCAGCGCAGCAGGCCGATGGCGGCGAACGCCGCGACGCCGACCAGCAGGCCGCGCGCGGTCGGCGACTGGCTCTGCGCCAGCCTGAAGCCGGTGGACAGCATCAGCCCGGCGGAGACCGCCGTCATGCCGGCCAGCATGCGCTGCACCGCGGCCACGTCGCGGTAGTGCTCGTACAGCAGCATGGCCGACAGCACCACCACCATCGGCACCATCACCAGCCCGGCGAAGGCGGCCAGCGCGCCGCGCAGGCCGGCGAAACGCAGGCCCATCATCAGCGCCACGTTGATCACGTTGGGGCCGGGCAGCACCTGCCCCATGCTGAGCAGCTCGACGAACTCGCGGTCGTCGAGCCAGCGGTTGCGCTCCACCACCGCGCGCCGCACGAACGGCAGCACGCCGCCGAAGCCGGACAGGCCCATGCGGGCGAACTCGATGAACAGGTGGCGGGGCGTGGGAAGCGGCGCGAGGGCGGCGCGCGGGGGCGGGGGAACTGGCATGTCTCGGACCAGGCAGCAAAGCGGAGAATCGGAGGGTTCTCCCCGCGCCCAGGCAACGGGCGCGGGGCCGGGGGAGAAGGCCGGGCGCTGGCGGACCGCTCGGACGCGGACTTCGTGGCGCCGCCGG
>NZ_AQPL01000026.1:0-19348 GCF_000395345.1 Cupriavidus sp. WS
CCCCCTGCCCCTCTCCCGCGAGCGGGAGAGGGGAACTGCAGGAACTGCGGGAACTGCGGGAACTACATGCAACGGGCCGGCGCGCTCAGCCGCCGGCGGGCGGCTCGACCTTCACCGGGTCGATGCGCGGGTCCTTGAGCCTGGCCTCGAGCACGCGGCCCTTGCGGGCGCGCTTGCCGATGTACTGCATCAGGTTCTGCCCGGCCAGCTTCTGCGAGGCCGGCTTGCCGCCGCGCCCGGCGCCGGACAGCACCAGCCCCGGCGCGCCCACGGCGATGGCCTGCTGCAGCGTTTCCTTGGGCTCGAGCTCCATCAGGATCACGCCGCGGCCGCCGGCCGAGAGCGACTTGATCTCGTCGAGCGCCACCAGCAGCAGGCGGCCGTTGGCGGACAGGCAGGCCACGTGCGTGGCTTCCTCGCCGAGCGGCGCCGGCTCCAGCGGCGCGTCGCCCTCGTCCAGCGTGAGATAGGCGCGGCCGCCCTTCTGGCGGCTGACCATGTCGCCGACCCTGGTCTGGAAGCCGTTGCCGCCGCGCGTGGCGAGCAGCATGCGCTGGTCGAGCCCGCCGGCGAAGCTGTGGGCGATCTGCGTGCCCGCCTGCAGCTCGATCAGCGTGGTCACGGGCACGCCGTCGCCGCGCCCGCCGGGCAGGCCGGCCACCGGCACGGTGTAGACGCGGCCGTTGGTGCCGAACACCAGCATCACGTCGACGGTGCGGCACTCGAAGGTGCCGTACAGCGCGTCGCCGGCCTTGAAGGTGAACTGCTGCGCGTCGTGGCCGTGGCCCTGGCGCGTGCGCACCCAGCCCTTCTGCGACATCACCACGGTGACGGGCTCGTCCACCACGCGCACCTCGGCCGCGGCGCGGCGCTCTTCCTGGATCAGCGTGCGGCGCGGGTCCTTGTCCTCGGGGCTGAACTGCCTGGCGTCGGTCTCGATCTCCTTGATGATGCGCCGGCGCATCATGGTCTCCGACTTGAGCAGCACGTCGAGGTCGGCCTGTTCCTCGCGCAGCTCCTGCAGCTCCTTCTCGATGCGCAGCGCTTCGAGCCGGGCCAGCTGGCGCAGGCGGATTTCCAGGATGTCCTCGGCCTGGCGGTCGGACAGGCCGAAGGCCTGCATCAGCGCCGGCTTGGGCTCGTCGCTCTCGCGGATGATGCGGATCACCTCGTCGATGTTGAGCAGCACCAGCATGCGGCCTTCGAGGATGTGGATGCGGTCCTCGACCTTGCCCAGGCGGTGGCGCGTGCGGCGCGTGACGGTGTCGAAGCGGAACGCGATCCACTCGCGCAGGATCTCCGGCAGGCCCTTCTGGCGCGGCCGGCCGTCGGTGCCGATCATCACCAGGTTGATCGACGCGCCCGACTCCAGGCTGGTGTGCGCGAGCAGCGTCTGGATGAATTCCTGCTGCTCGATGTTCTTGCTCTTGGGCTCGAACACCAGCCGCACCGGCGCGTCCTTGCCGGACTCGTCGCGCACCGCGTCGAGCACGGCCAGCATGCCCTGCTTGAGCTGCAGCTGCTCGGGCGTGAGCGACTTCTTGCCGGCGCGCACCTTGGGGTTGGTGATCTCCTCGATTTCCTCGAGCACCTTCTGCGCCGAGGTGCTCGGCGGCAGCTCGGTCACCACCAGTTGCCACTGGCCGCGCGCCATGTCCTCGATGATCCAGCGCGCGCGCACCTTGAGGCTGCCGCGCCCGCTTTCGTAGATCTGCGCGATGTCCGCCGCCGGCGAGATGATCTGGCCGCCGCCCGGATAGTCGGGCCCGGGCATCAGCGCCAGCAGCTCGGCCAGCGTGATGTTGGGGTTGCGGATCATCGCCACGGTGGCCGCGGCGACCTCGCGCAGGTTGTGCGGCGGCACCTCGGTGGCCATGCCCACGGCAATGCCCGAGGCGCCGTTGAGCAGCACCAGCGGCAGCCGCGCGGGCATCAGCCTGGGCTCTTCCATCGAGCCGTCGTAGTTGGGGATGAAATCCACCGTGCCCTGGTCGATCTCGTCGAGCAGCAGGCGCGCGATCGGCGTGAGGCGCGCCTCGGTGTAGCGCATGGCCGCGGCACCGTCGCCGTCGCGCGAGCCGAAGTTGCCCTGGCCGTCGATCAGCGGGTAGCGCAGCGAGAAGTCCTGCGCCAGGCGCACCAGCGCGTCGTAGGCGGACTGGTCGCCGTGCGGATGGTACTTGCCGAGCACGTCGCCCACCACGCGCGCGGACTTGACCGGCTTGGCGTCGGCGCGCAGGCCCATCTCGTGCATGGCGAACAGGATGCGGCGCTGCACCGGCTTCTGGCCGTCGGCCACTTCCGGCAGCGCGCGCCCCTTGACCACGCTGATGGCGTAGTCGAGGTAGGCGCGCTCGGCGTAGTGCGCCAGCGTCAGCGAGTCGGCGCCGCCATCGGGCGCACCTGGGTCAAACAGAGAGTCTTGTTGTTCCATGGATTGGCAAGAAGACGGCGCGCCTGTCTGCTGCGTGGCGCGCCGGTTGCATGTTGTGCGCGATCGTTCGGGTTGTGCGTGCGGCGGTCAGGGCATGTTGCGGCGCCCGCCTATCACCATCTTCACGCGGCTCACGCCGCCGCCGGCCACGGCGGGCGGCATGCCGCCCGGCCGGTAGAAACGGTAGAACTGCAGCACCGTGCTGACATATTGCCGGGTCTCCGGAAACGGCGGGATCGCGTTGTTGTAGCGCTGCACCGCGCCCTCGCCCGCGTTGTACGCGGCCAGCACCAGTTCCAGGTTGCCGGGGAACAGCTCCATCAGCCAGCGCAGGTAGCGCACGCCGGCCGAGATGTTGATGCGCGGGTCGGCCAGCTTCTGCTCCACCGTGCGGCGCGCGTCGGCGGCCACGCCGAAGCGCGCGCCGGTGTCGGGGATCACCTGCATCAGCCCGATCGCGCCCTTGGGCGAGACCGCGCCGGGATTGAAGCCCGACTCCACCGCCATCACCGCCTTGACCAGCGCCGGGTCCACGTTCTGCGCCTGCGCCACCTGCCGGATGATGGGCTCGACCGTGGCGATGTTCGGGTGGTTGACGACGTAGCGGTAGAGCTTGTGCGTCTCCAGGTCGAGCGCGCCGGCCGCGCCGGCAATGTCGGCCGCGCCCGCGCGGCCCAGCGACGGGCTGCGCAGCTCGCCGCCGTTCTTCATGAACAGCGTGTAGCGCTCGTCGAGCTTCTCGTCGGAGAAATGCGCCACGCCGTCGTCGTCGATGTAGCCGTACAGCGCCGCGTTGGCCGCCGGGGCGCACGCCAGGCCGGCCAGCAGCAGGCCGGCGGCGAGCCATCGCCGCCATGCGCTGTGGTCAGGTCTGCTTGTCTTCGCCATCGGCTTTCCTCGCGTCTTGCTGGTCTCGAACGGGCCGCGTCAGATGTCGGCCACCACCTCGTTGCCGCGCTCCTCGAGCCAGGTGCGGCGCTGCGCCGCCTCGCCCTTGCCCATCAGCATGTTCATCACGCCCACGGTCTGCGGCAGGTCGAAGTTGCCCAGCGCCACCGGCAGCAGGCGGCGCGTGTCCGGGTTCATGGTGGTTTCCCACAGCTGCTCGGCGTTCATCTCGCCCAGGCCCTTGAAGCGGGAGATCTGCCAGGTGTTTTCCTTGACGCCGTCCTTGAGCAGCTTGTCCTGGATCGCCAGCAGCTCGCCGTCGTCGAGCGCGTAGAGCTTCTGCGCCGGCTTCTTGCCGCGCGCCGGCGCGTCCACGCGGTACAGCGGCGGACGCGCCACGCACACGTTGCCGTTGTCGATCAGCCTGGGGAAGTGGCGGAAGAACAGCGTCAGCAGCAGCACCTGGATGTGCGCGCCGTCCACGTCCGCGTCGGACAGGATGCAGATCTTGCCATAGCGCAGGTTGGACAGGTCGGGCTCGTCGCCGGGGCCGTGCGGGTCCACGCCGATCGCCACCGCGATGTCGTGCACCTCGTTGTTGGCGAACAGGCGGTCGCGCTCGGTCTCCCAGGTGTTGAGCACCTTGCCGCGCAGCGGCAGGATGGCCTGGAATTCCTTGTCGCGCCCCATCTTGGCCGAACCGCCGGCGGAATCGCCCTCGACCAGGAACAGCTCGTTGCGGGTGACGTCGGTGGATTCGCAGTCGGTCAGCTTGCCGGGCAGCACGGCCACGCCCGAGCCCTTCTTCTTCTCCACCTTCTGCGCGGCGCGCGTGCGCGCCTGCGCCTGGCGGATCACCAGTTCGGCCAGCTTCTTGCCGTACTCGACATGGTGGTTGAGCCACAGCTCCAGCGCGGGGCGGCTGAAGGTGGACACCAGGCGCACCGCGTCGCGGCTGTTCAGGCGCTCCTTGATCTGGCCCTGGAACTGCGGGTCCAGCACCTTGGCCGACAGCACGAACGAGGCGCGCGCGAACACGTCCTCGCTCATCAGCTTGACGCCCTTGGGCTGCAGCGCGTGCATCTCGATGAAGCTCTTGACGGCCTGGAACAGGCCTTCGCGCAGGCCGGACTCGTGCGTGCCGCCGGCCGGCGTGGGAATCAGGTTGACGTAGGACTCGCGCACCGGCGCGCCATCCTCGGTCCAGGCCACCACCCACGAGGCGCCCTCGCCTTCGGCGAAGCCCTCTTCGGCCGGGTTGGCGTCGGGGTCGGCGAAATGCTCGCCCTCGAACATCGGCACCACCAGCTCGGCGCCGCTGCCCTGCGCCAGCGCTTCCACCAGGTAGCCCTTGAGGCCCTGGTCGTACTGCCAGGTCTGGCGCTCGCCGTTCTTCTCGTTGAGCAGCGTGACCTTCACGCCCGGCAGCAGCACGGCCTTGCTGCGCAGCAGGCGCTGCAGCTCGGCCAGCGGAATGGTGGCGGAGTCGAAATACTTGGCGTCCGGCCACACCTGCACGCGCGTGCCGTTCTTCTTCTCGCCGCGCTCGAGCTTGCGCGTGGCCAGCGGCACGGTGACGTCGCCGCCGGAGAAGGTCAGCGTGGCATGGCTGCCGTCGCGCCAGACCGCCACGTCCAGGCGCGTGGACAGCGCGTTGGTGACCGACACGCCCACGCCGTGCAGGCCGCCAGAGAACGCGTAGGCGCCGCCCTTGCCCTTGTCGAACTTGCCGCCCGCGTGCAGCCGCGTGAAGACGATCTCCACCACCGGCACCTTCTCTTCCGGATGGATGCCCACCGGGATGCCGCGGCCGTCGTCCTCCACGCTGACGCTGCCGTCGCGGTGCAAGGTCACCATGATTTCGGAGCCATGCCCGCCGAGGGCTTCGTCCGAGGCGTTGTCGATCACCTCCTGCACGATGTGCAGGGGGTTGTCGGTACGGGTGTACATGCCGGGCCGTTGCTTGACCGGCTCCAGGCCCTTGAGGACCCGGATGGAAGATTCGCTGTACTGACTGGTTTTGCTCGCCATGGAGTCGCTTGCTTAGTGGGATTCTCGGCCAGGCCCGGCGCGGCGGCGGTTGCCGCGCGCCAGCCAGGGTGGCCGGGCAGCCTGCATTGTAATGGAAGCGCGCGGCGCTCTCGCCGCCATTCGCATTGCCTGCGCGCCACCCGCCATCGTGACAGATAGAGCACATTGACGGCCGGCGCGGGCCCCGGCGCGAGGCGCGGATGCGGGTTAAACTTGCCCGCACCGCTTCGGTGCAGCCAGCGGCCCGGGACGAGGCCAGGCGCGCCGGCGGGACCAGACCAGAACAACACACCGCGCCAGGAGACGCACGCCAAGATGCAGCACACCACGCAGGACGCCGCGCGGCGGCAACCCCTTTCCCTCACTACCGTGCTGATCTGCGGCGGCCTGCTGGTCACGCTGTCGATGGGCATCCGGCACGGCTTCGGGCTGTTCAACCTGCCGATCACCCAGGCCCACGGCTGGGGCCGCGAGACCTTCGCCTTCGCGCTGGCGCTGCAGAACCTGATGTGGGGCCTGAGCCAGCCGTTCACCGGCGCGCTGGCCGACAAGTTCGGCGCGCTGCGCATCATGCTGGCCGGCGTGGCGCTCTACGTGGCCGGCCTGCTGGTGATGGCGCTGGCCGGCTCGGGCACCGCGTTCGCGTCGGGCGCCGGCGTGCTGATCGGCCTCGCCCAGTCGGGCACCACCTACAGCGTGGTGTACGGCGTGATCGGGCGCGTGGCCAGCGCCGAGAAGCGCGTCTGGGCGATGGGCATCGCCGCCGCCGCGGGCTCGTTCGGGCAGTTCCTGATGATCCCGGTCGAGCAGACGCTGATCTCCGCCGCCGGCTGGCAGAACGCGCTGTTCGTGCTGGCGGTGCTGGCCTGCCTGATGCTGCCGCTGGCCTTCAGCCTGCGCGAGCCGCGCGCCGCGGCGCATGCCGGCGGCTTCCAGCAGACCATCGGCCAGGCCGTGCGCGAGGCCTTCGGCAACCGCAACTTCCAGCTGCTGACGCTGGGCTACTTCGTGTGCGGCTTCCAGGTGGTGTTCATCGGCGTGCACCTGGCGCCCTACCTCAAGGACCGCGGCCTGGCCGACCCGAAGATCGCCACCGTGGCGCTGGCGCTGATCGGCCTGTTCAACGTGTTCGGCACCTACAGCGCGGGCGCGCTGGGCCAGCGCATGCCCAAGCGCTACCTGCTGTCGGCCATCTACATCGCGCGCTCGGTGGTGATCGCCGCCTACCTGCTGCTGCCGCTCACCACCGCCAGCACCTGGGTGTTCGCCGCGCTGATGGGCTTCCTGTGGCTGTCCACGGTGCCGCTGACCAACGGCATCATCGCCCAGGTGTTCGGCGTGCAGTATCTGTCGATGCTGTCCGGCGTGGTGTTCTTCTCGCACCAGATCGGCAGCTTCCTGGGCGCGTGGCTGGGCGGCTTCCTCTACGACCGCACCGGCAGCTACGACACGGTGTGGCTGATCGCCATCGGGCTGGGCGTGATGGCCGCGCTGGTCAACCTGCCGATCCGCGAGCACGCCATCGCGCGCCCGCGGGCGGCGGCGGCGTGATGGCGCGCGCGGCCGTCCTGCGCGCAACCGGCTTCGCGGCCGCCGCCGCGGTGCTGGCGCTGGCCTTCCTGGCCTACCTGCGGCCGGGCTTCATGGTGGACCTGACCAATATGGTGCTGGCGTGGTGCGGCTGAGGGCCGCGCGCGGCGCCTACTGCGCCTCGCCCTTGGTCTTGGCTTCCAGCACTTCCCAGCGCTCCAGCGCCGTGAGCAGCTCCATCTCGATCTCGTCGTGGCGGGTGCCGAGCAGCGCCGCCTTCGCCGGATCGCTGGCGTAGAGCGAGCCGTCCGCGAGCTGCCCGGCCACGGTCTTCTGCTCGGCCTCGAGCGCGGCGATGCGCTCGGGCAGGCCGTCCAGCTCGCGCTGCTCCTTGTACGACAGCTTGACGCGCGCCGGGGCGCGCGCCTCGCGCGGCCTGGCCGCCTCGGCGGGCTTGCGCTCGCCGGACTGCGCTTCCTGCATGGCGGCGCTGCGCTTCGACTGCACCTGCCAGTCGGAATAGCCGCCCACGTACTCGCGCCAGCGGCCGTCGCCCTCGGCGGCGATGGTGGACGTCACCACGTTGTCGAGGAAGGCGCGGTCGTGCGACACCAGGAACACGGTGCCGCTGTAGTCCTGCAGCAGTTCCTCGAGCAGCTCCAGCGTGTCGATGTCGAGGTCGTTGGTGGGCTCGTCGAGCACCAGCACGTTGGCCGGACGCGCGAACAGGCGCGCCAGCAGCAGGCGGTTGCGCTCGCCGCCGGACAGCGACTTGACCGGCGAGCGCGCGCGCTCGGGCGCGAACAGGAAGTCGCCCAGGTAGCTCATCACGTGCTTGCGCTGGCCGTTGATCTCGACCCAGTCGCTGCCCGGGCTGATGGTGTCGGCCAGCGAGCGCTCCAGGTCGAGCTGGGCGCGCATCTGGTCGAAATAGGCCACCTGCATGTTGCTGCCGTTCTTGACGGTGCCGCTGTCCGGCGCCAGCTCGCCCAGGATCAGGCGCAGCAGCGTGGTCTTGCCGGCGCCGTTGGGGCCGATCAGGCCGACCTTGTCGCCGCGCATGATGGTGCCGGTGAAATCGCGCACCACCACCTTGTCGCCGAAGGCCTTGCTGACGTCGGTCAGTTCCGCCACGATCTTGCCGGAGCGCTCGCCCTGCGACACCTCCAGCTTGACGTTGCCCTGCACGTCGCGCCGCGAGGCGCGCTCGCTGCGCATCGTCACCAGGCGCTGGATGCGCGCCACGCTGCGCGTGCGGCGCGCCTCCACGCCCTTGCGGATCCACACTTCCTCCTGCGCCAGCAGCTTGTCGAACTTGGCCTGCTCGACCTGCTCGGCGGCCAATTGCTCGGCCTTGCGCGTCTGGTAGGCGGCGAAGTTGCCGGGGAAGGACACCAGCCGGCCGCGGTCGAGCTCGACGATGCGGGTGGCCACGCGGTCGAGGAAGGCGCGGTCGTGGGTGATCAGCAGCACGCTGCCGCGGAACGCCAGCAGCAGGTCTTCGAGCCAGCGGATGGCTTCCACGTCGAGGTGGTTGGTGGGCTCGTCGAGCAGCAGGATGTCGGGCTCGGCCACCAGCGCCTGCGCCAGCGCCACGCGCTTCTGCATGCCGCCCGAGAGCGAATCGACGCGCACGTCGGCCTGCAGGCCGAGCTGCGCCAGCGTGGTTTCCACGCGCGTGCGCACCTGCCAGGCGCCGGCGGCGTCGACCTCCGACTGCAGGCGGTGCAGCTCGGCCAGCGCGGCTTCGTCGTGGTGGTCGTCGAGCGCGGCCAGCGCCGCCTCGTAGGCGGCCAGCAGGTCGTGGACCTGGCCCAGGCCCTGCGAAACCGCGTCGAAGACGGGCTGGCCCGGCGCGAACTGCGGCTCCTGCGGCACATAGGCCGAGGTCACGCCGCTCTGGCGCGCGATCAGGCCGTCGTCCGGCGCCGACAGGCCGGCCACGATCTTGAGCAGCGAGGACTTGCCCGAGCCGTTGCGGCCGATCAGGCCGACGCGCTCGCCGGCTTCGAGCGAGAAGTCGGCATGGTCGAGCAAGGCCACATGCCCGAAGGCGAGCTGGGCGTCGGAAATCGAAAACAGGGCCATGAGCAGCAATACGAAAAGAAAGACAGAGGGGGAGGCAGGCGTGCCGGCGCGGGCGCGCCGGGGTGACTGGCGACGCTGCCGGGCGCGCGGGCGCGGGCGCCGGCCTGCCGGGTAGCCGGCATTGTAGACCAGCGCGGCGGCGCGCCCGGTGGCATGCGCCGGCGGGCGGCCCCGGGGATGCCCGCCGGCGCGCGCGCAAAAAACGCGCGCGCAAAAAAGAAGGGCCCGCGCTGGCGCGGGCCCAAGAGTCTCTCCTCGGTGCCCTGCTCGCAAGGCACGAATGCAGGATAGCAAGGCCCCTCCCGGCACTCCAGTCGGACAAATCCGTAAGGGAAAGCCCCGCCAAGGGAAAGCCCGGGGCATGTGCGGCGTCCGCGCGCGGGGTCCGCGGGCAAGGTTCGCCGCGGGTGCGCCGCGGCGCCGGCAGCCGCTTCCGGACCCCGTTTTGGTGCGCTGTTGCTCGCCGCGCAACACTCCGCGCGGCGCGTATTGTCGATCCGCATGCGGCCATGAAACAATGGCCGCCGGTCACGCAAGCCGCGGCACGACGGCAGCAACAGACGGCAGCAACACAGAGAAGAACCGGCATAGAACCGGTGCGGGCGACCCAACGCCAACCAGTGCTTCTTCCAGCGAAAGCTGGTTCCAGTAGCTTTTTTGCACGGGGAATACCATGATCCATCCGCGTTCGCAGCAACCGCGCGACGCCCGGCCGGCGCGCGCGCCGGCCCGGGGCCGCATGCTGCCTCTCCTGCCCGTTCTTTTCCTGACGCTGTGCCTGGCCGGGGGCGCGCGCCCCGCGGCGGCCCAGTCCTCCGCCTCGCCGGTGATGCAGCGCATCCAGCAGACCGGCGTGCTGCGCCTGGCGCACCGCGAGAGCTCGGTGCCGTTCTCGTTCGTGGCCGACGGCAAGCCCTACGGCTACGCCATCGACCTCTGCCTGCGCGTGGCCGACTCGCTGCGCACCGCGCTGAAGATGCCGGGCCTGAAGGTGGAATACGTGCCGGTCACGCCGGCCAACCGCATCGCCGCCATCGTCGACGGCAAGGCCGACCTCGAATGCGGCTCGACCACCAACACGCGCGAGCGGCGCGAGCAGGTGGCCTTCACCATCCCGCACTACATCGCCGGCATCCGCATGCTGGTCAGGACCGACTCCGGCATCCGCAAGCTCGCCGACCTACGCGGCAAGACCCTGGTCTCCACCACCGGCACCACCTCGCTGGTGGTGATCCGCCAGATCAACGGCTCGGGCGCGATGCAGCTGAAGGTGGTGGAAGCCAAGGACCACGCCGAGGCCTTCGGCATGGTCGAGCAGGGCAAGGCCGACGCCTTCGTCATGGACGACGTGCTGCTCTACGGCCTGCGCGCCAACGCCAGGAACCCGGCCAGCTATACCGTCACCAACGAACTGCTGACGATCGAGCCGTACGCCATCATGCTGTCGCGCCACGACGCCGAGTTCAAGCGCCTGGTGGACAAGGCGATGGTCGACTCGATCTATTCGCAGGACACGCAGAAGCTCTACAAGAAATGGTTCCAGTCGCCGATCCCGCCGCAGGGGGTCAACCTGGACATACCGATGAGCTACCTGCTGCGCGACTCGTTCAAGTTCCCGAGCGACAAGGTGGCCGACTAGACAGCCCGCCGCGCCGCGTCGTGTAGCGTCACGTAGCGCCGGCGCCGCGCCGCGGACCCAAAAGGCGGGACTCGTGCGAAGATGGCGGCCCGGACGCTGGTTTTCCCGGCTGCTTCCGGCTGTTTCCAGCTATTTCCGGCTGTTTCCAGGCCTTCCCGGTCCGCTTTCCTGTTGCTGCCGCGCCACGCGGAGGTTCACCGACCTCGGCGCGCGCCGGCGGCATTGCTGCCCATGCCAACTATCGCCCCGCTGAAGTTCTCCGATCTTTCCATCTCCGCCCTGGTCGCTGGCCTGATCGCCATGCTGACCGGCTACACCAGCTCGCTGGTGCTGATGATCCAGGCCGGCCAGGCCGCGCACCTGTCGGATGCGCAGGTCGCCTCGTGGATCTGGGCGCTGTCGGTCGGCATGGGCGTGACCACCATCGGGCTGTCGCTGCTCACGCGCGTGCCCGTCGTCATCGCGTGGTCCACGCCCGGCGCCGCGCTGCTGATCGCCAGCCTGCCCGGCGTGCCCTACCCCGAGGCCATCGGCGCCTTCCTGATGGCGGCGCTGCTGATGACCGCGGCGGGCCTGACCGGCTGGTTCGACAAGCTCATGCGCGCGCTGCCGGCCAGCATCGCCTCCGCGCTGCTGGCCGGCATCCTGTTCCGCATCAGCGTCGACGTCTTCGTGCAGGCCCAGCAGCAGACCGTGCTGCTGCTGGTGATGTTCGCGCTCTACCTGCTCGGCAAGCGCTGGTGGCCGCGCTACGCGGTGCCGGGCGTGCTGGCCGGCGGCGTGGCGCTGGCCGGCGCGCTGGGCCAGCTGCATTTCGAGTCCTTCCACTTCGCGCTGGCCACGCCGGTATGGACCACGCCCGCGTTCTCGCTGCCGGCCTTCGTCAGCATCGCCGTGCCGCTGTTCATCGTCGCGCTGGCCTCGCAGAACGTGCCGGGGCTGGCGGTGCTGCGCGCGGACGGCTATCACGTGGCGGCCTCGCCGCTGATCACCGTGACCGGCATCGCCTCCGCGCTGCTGGCGCCGTTCGGCTCGCACGGCATCAACCTCGCCGCGATCACCGCGGCGATCTGCACCGGCGCGCAGGCCGACCCCGACCGCAACCGCCGCTACACGGCGGCCGTGGTCTGCGGCATCGGCTACCTGGTGGCGGGGCTGCTGGCCGCCAGCATCGCGGCGCTGTTCGCCGCCTTTCCCAAGGCGCTGGTGGTGGCGGTGGCCGCCTTCGCCTTGCTCGGCTCCATCGCCAGCGGGCTGACCACGGCCATGCAGACCCCGGCCGAACGCGACGCGGCCCTGCTGACCTTCATGATCACCGCCTCCGGCATGACCCTGGCCGGGGTGGGCTCGGCCTTCTGGGGCGTGGTGGGCGGCATGCTGGCGCTGGTGGTGCTGCGCCCGCGCGCGGCGCCCGCGGGCGGCTGAGTCGTTACAACAGCAGGAAACCGATGTCGGCGGCGCCGATGCCCGACAGCGGCGCGCCCTTGCGGCGCTGGAAGAGAATGTGCTGCAGCACGCGGTCGCGGTGCTCGGCGAAGACAGTGGGATCGAAACGCAGCGCGGTCAGCGCGTAGTGCTCGGCCAGCAGCTTGTAGACCCGGTGGCGCACCATCAGCATCTCGCTCTCGGCGCGCAGCCGGCTGACCTCGCCGGCGTTGTCCTCCTCGAGCTGCCGCATGCCCACCACCACGCGCGCATGCATGCCGCGGTAGCGGTCCAACTCGGCATGCGCCTTGCGCAGCTCCTCGCGCAGCGCGCGGACCTCCTGCTGCAGGCGCAGGTTGTGCTGCACGCCGCGCTGGATGCGGGACGCTTCCTCCAGCGCGACATCCGCCGCCGCGATCGTGTTCTGCCAGACCGCCTGCCCCGCCGCCACGCCATCCCCTTGCGGCCAGACGGTCTGCAACTCCTCGTCGCCTTTCATGGCGCTCCCCCTAGAGACTTCCCAACAACTCGCCCGCCGCCGGCTTTGTCATGCTGCCGGCTGATCGGGCACTACCGCGATCCTGCAGACCCTCTAAGGGGCTTTATCAGCGATTGAAGGCCGCAAGTCATCGTCAAACAACCACCCATAAGAGGGGTATCAAAAACCCGGCACGCGCACCGGCCCTCGCCCTGCCGCCGGCCGGCGCGCGCCGCGCGTGTGGGAAAATACGCACCCGGCGTGCAGCCAATGCAGGAAACCCGACCGATGAACAGCTACGCCCTCCTGGCCCTCGCCATCGTGGCCGAAGTCATTGCCACCAGCAGCCTCAAGGCCTCCGAGAACTTCACCCGCCTGTGGCCCAGCCTGCTGGTGGTGGCCGGCTACGTCGCCGCCTTCGTCCTGCTGATGCAGGTCATGAAGACCGTGCCGGTCGGCATCGCCTACGCCATCTGGTGCGGCGCCGGCATCGTGCTGGTCACGCTGATCGCCAGCGTGCTGTATCGGCAGATCCCCGACCTCGCCGCATGGCTCGGCATCGGCCTGATCGTGGCGGGGGTGGCGGTGATCCAGTTGTTTTCGAAGACGGGGACGCATTGAGGCGCGTGGTCATTGTCGCGGCTCTCCAGCGCCGCCACGCGCCCGACGAGCCCGAAGTCGATGCCAACCGCCGTCGCGCAAGCGATCACGATGCTGGCTACCAGCAACTGCACATTCACCGTGAAATCGAACCATTTCCGCTTTTCGTCTACGCCCCCTCCTGAGGCCAATCGTTACGAGATCGTCGCGAAGACCTGCGACCAGTCGTTGTTCAGCACGTTGTTCGATCCGGTATTGAGCCGCGTCCAGCCGATCATGATCTTGCCGCCCGACTGCGCTGGCACCGTATTGCGCACGAACGTTCCGAAGAACCATGTGCCGCTCGTTGGCATAGCTGCCTGATCGTTCCAGCCCTTGAGGTTGGAGGTCGGGATCGCGGCGTCGTTTGCTACACCAGACGGATAGGCTGACCAGTCGCCGCCATCCACTTGG
The DNA here is from genome assembly GCF_000395345.1 of Cupriavidus sp. WS. Lineage (NCBI taxonomy): Bacteria > Pseudomonadati > Pseudomonadota > Betaproteobacteria > Burkholderiales > Burkholderiaceae > Cupriavidus > Cupriavidus sp. WS. Next base: position 13,567 of record NZ_AQPL01000026.1, read on the forward strand.
CAGCCCGCACCGATGGTCACGAGGTTACCGGGCTCATTGCGGAAGGCGCGCGCCATCACGCCGTCATAAGGTGTATGCCCGCTGTAGGTGACGTTCTGCTGCGTCACCAATCGGCCGTTGTTGTGCATTTGGATGCCGAACGAGGTAGATGCTGCGACCGCGATACCGACCAGCCGTGCGGTCACCTTGCTGTTGGTGATCCCGGTGGTGCGCACGATCGCGGTGTCGAACGAACCGGCAGAAATGTCGAACTTGCAACCGCTTGCGTTTGCGACTGGGCCGATGAGCGTTCCGATGGTGACGTTGTTAGCGCGCACTTTTACATCGACGCGCTGGCACAGATCGAACACAGGGCCAGCGCCGCGCGTGCCGCCGTCATAGCTGATATACAGGTCGTCTACAAAAAGGTCAGCAACTCGCGTGAAGGGTCCCGCAGAGAGCGCCGAGCCGGTCGTACCGATCTTGGAGACGCGAGACGGCGCGATGCGGATGTCGAAGCAGTTCCAGTCAAGGTTAGCGTCGTTCCCGCTGATCGACTTGCCGAAGACACCGAGGCCGGCCGTGCCGCCCGTGGTGATGTCGCATGGTCCGATATAGATATCGGCGCAGAGTTGATATCCGAAATCGGGCTCGAGATCGATGCCGCCCGGCTGGATGACGCCGTTGACGGTGCCACCGGAATTCCGCGCCATGATGCTCTCGATGTAAATCCCGACACCAGAAATAATGGAGACGGTGTTCCGGCCGTCCAGAGCACTATTGATGTGGCGCACCTTGCCGATGCGCACGTTTTGAGGGTTGGCGCTGCTGGCGGTCCAATTGGACTGGCCGACGTAGATGCAATCGCCGCGCGTCTCGACAAATGATGGATCCGTGATCGTGGGGTTGATCGCGCCAGCGATCCCGATGCAGAAGATCTGCTCGCGCTGCGTCATATTGGCGCGGTTCCCGTCGAACGTCGGGCGCAGGAGTGTTACGCCGACAGCATCCTTGATCAACCAGCCCACCCAAGCGCCGCCATAAATCGACGCTCCGGCATCGGGCTTCATCTTGATCATGCCGTCGAAACGAACGGTCGAGTTGTTGTAACTCGTGTCGTCCATCAGCACACCGGCCAGATAGAACGTCTTGCCGGCGTCGATTACCGACAGCTTGCCCTTCATAGCTGCGACCATCTTCTGCACCGCAGTCGTGTCGTCGGTCGTACCGTCGCCCTTCGCGCCGAACTGACAGGCCGAAGCCCAACTCTGACCGTGGGTCAGCTTCCAGCGCGCGCCATCACCGGCCACGATGATCGTGCCGTTGTTGTCCGCGCTCGTGGTGTCAGCGGAGTCAAACCAGTACGGGCCGCCGCCGCCGTCGCCAGCGCCGTAGTAGCCGCTCACGAACGCGCGCGTGTACTTCGTCTTGTCCAGCGCGCGCAGTTGGGCGATCGTATCGACCACCCGCAGCAGGCGCGACTTGAAGAACTGACCCAGCGTCGTGCCGTCGTAGCCGATCAGCGTGGCGCCGTTGTTGCCGCTCAGATCCGACGCGCTGATCACCGCGTTCACGTTGTCGCGGTCCCAAATCGTGGCGTCGAAGGCGTTCTTCAGGACGAAGCGGTAATTGCCACTGCCATACAGCGTCGCCTCGCCGCGCTCGTTCAGGATGATCGGGTTGGTATTAGGGATCGTCCCCGCGGCGTCCTGATAAGTCGCTTTGAGCGTCGTGGTGCCAGCCGCATAGATGTACAGTTTGCCGCCGTTCAGAGGGCGGCCATCGCTGTCCTCGTAGGACTGGATCGGCTCGGGTAGCAGGCTGAGAGACATGGGGTTCAGGGCCTCCAATGAAAAAGCCCGCTCTGTGGCGAGCATGAAAAAAGCCGGCGAATATAGGTGGCACTGAGCGCGCGATTTGGAGCCGGCGCCTCGGTGAGGGAGAACGAACCGCCCGAGTTTTTGGCATAGCCGTCCGGCTACCACCTCGGCCTTCGTATTGGACGTCCCGGACATGTGCACGCCCTTGCGAACGATCTCCGCGCGCCAGACGCCACCGCGCTTGCGGTAAGACGCCCCCTCCGTCATGTCGTTTTCGTTTTACGCCACAGGCGAGAAGCTAGCGTAATGGCGGCGACAAATATACCGTAAACAGTGTGAACTATCGGGAAACGAGGGAGGGAATGAATCGCCGCGCAGGCCTTACCTGAGGCGCAATTCGGGGTGATGAGTGGGATAAATGTGATCTATCATGGTCCCGCCGACAGGAATCGAACCTGTATCTAGCGCTTAGGAGGCGCTCGTTCTATCCATTGAACTACGGCGAGCGGATAGACCCCGCGGAGACAACCGCGGCGCCTCGATGGCGCCGCTCCGGGAGCAGGCCCGGAGTATATCAAAAACCGCACGGCGCAAGACGGGCGCGGCGTGGCGAAATGCGCGCCCGGAAACGAAAAAGCCCGCCAGTCTGCTGGCGGGCCGGTTGCGGACGGTCCGGACCTTCCTGGTCACATCGGCGTTATCCCGGCAAACAGTCGTGCACGCAGGATCCCCATGATTCCGCCCATGACGCGGACGTCCCTCCGGACCACCCGGAGAGGCGAAGGGATACTGGCAGTGACGCCGACTGCCGCGATACCAGCGGCGAGCAGCGCTTAAAGCAAGCGCCGCGGAAGGTCTGCGGTATGCTCGAGTCCGCTACCTTGCCGGGCTTCGGTGTGCCCGACGGATTCAGTATAGGCAGGCGACCGGCGGATGCAACTTCCCGGCGTGCGCGGCCGTACTCCGGCGGGAAGTGCCACGCGGCGCACCCGGCGCGCGCCGTCCACAGGGACGATTCCTATCGCAGCGCAACAAACTACTTTTCTTTCTGCTATAATCCGCGCCGTGAGTTCGCACTGTGAGTTGTGCAACCAGCCCGCCGCACCATCCGGCAGGCGATACGCCCCCCTCTCAAGCTCTGCTCCCCGGTCCGCCGGCTGGCCTGTTCCGAATGGCCAAGTGGTGATACCCGACAGAACGCATTTCTCACCGACGTCGCCTCGTCTCCGATCCTGTTGAACAGCTTATCTGAAGCTGTTTGCCTGCCAGGGATTGCGCGCCCGGCCTTGTGCCGATGCCGCCCTGCCTGCCGCCGTACTGTCAGCTGTGTCTGTCGTAACGGCCTCACCGATTGGCGCCGAAGCCTTTTTTAAGACTTTGCACTGCGCCCGCCCCTGTCCGCTCGTTCGGCATGGGGTGCCATGCATATAAGTAAAACCACGACATGACCCAGCACGACATTCGTGCGGAGCACGATTTTGCCTCCGCCGCCGACGCATCGACCGAAACCGCAGCCGTCGCCGCCATCGCCACGCCCGCCGTCCAGGAACAAAGCCCGCTCGACAAGATCGACGCCATGCTCAATCCGGCAGCCGCGCCCACCGCAGCCGCTGCGCCCGCGATCGCCGCCGACAACGGTTTCGCCAAGCTCGGCCTGGATGAAGCCATCCTGCGCGCCCTGGCCGAACTGAACTACACCGTCCCGACCCCGGTCCAGTCGCAGGCGATTCCCGCCTTCCTGGCCGGCCGCGACCTGCTGGTTTCCAGCCAGACCGGCTCGGGCAAGACCGGCGCCTTCATGCTGCCGGCGATCCAGCGCATCAGCGTCAAGCCCAGCCCGAACCGCCCGCGCGCCGACGAGCCCATCAAGCGCATGAAGGGCAAGCGTCCGCGCCCGTCGCCGGCGCAGCCCGCGCTGCTGGTGCTCACGCCCACGCGCGAACTGGCGCTGCAAGTGACCGAGGCCGCCGCCAAGTACGGCCGCCACCTGCGCCGCATCGTCTGCGCCAGCATCCTGGGCGGCATGCCCTACCCGAAGCAGCTCGCCGCGCTGTCGAAGATGCCGGACATCCTGGTGGCCACGCCGGGCCGCCTGCTCGACCACATCGAAGCCGGCCGCATCGACCTGTCCGCGCTGGACATGCTGGTGTTCGACGAAGCCGACCGCATGCTCGACATGGGCTTTGCCGATGACATCGACGCCATCGTCGCCGCCACCCCGGCCAGCCGCCAGACGCTGATGTTCTCGGCCACGCTGGACGGCCGCATCGCCCAGCTCGCCTCGCGCCAGCTGCGCGACCCGCAGCGCATCGAGATCGCCGCCGTGCGCGCCGACCAGAGCAATATCGAACAGCGCCTGCACTTCACCGACGACATGTCGCACAAGGAAAAGCTGCTCGACCACCTGCTGCGCGACGTCAGCCTCAAGCAGGCGATCGTCTTCACCGCCACCAAGCGCGACGCCGATTCGCTGGCCGAGCGCCTGTCGGACACCGGCTTCGCGGCCGGCGCGCTGCACGGCGACATGACCCAGGGCGCGCGCAACCGCACGCTCACCTCGCTGCGCCGCGGCAACCTGCGCATCCTGGTGGCCACCGACGTGGCCGCGCGCGGCATCGACGTGCCAGACATCACCCACGTGGTCAACTTCGACCTGCCCAAGCAGGCCGAGGACTACGTGCACCGCATCGGCCGCACCGGCCGCGCGGGCCGCTCGGGCGTCGCCATCAACCTGGTGAACCACGGCGACATGTTCCAGTGGAAGCGCATCGAGCGCTTCACCAACAACCGCATCGACGCTTCGGTGATCGAAGGCCTGGAGCCGCGCCGCTCGCCCAAGCCGCGCACCGGCTTCGGCGGCAAGCCGGGCGGTGACCGCGGCGGCTACCGTGGCAACAGCAACGGCGGCGGCTACCGTGGCGGCGACAACCGCACCTTCGGCGACCGCAAGTTCGGCGGCGGCGAAAGCCGCGGCTACGGCAACCGCGACGGCGCACCGCGTCCGGCCGGCGACCGCCCGTTCGGCGACCGCGACGGCAACCGCGGCTTCGGCGACCGCGGCGGCTTCGGCTACCGTGGCCAGAGCAACGGCAACACCGGCGGCAATGGTGGCAACGGCGGCGGCAATGGCGGCCAGCGCAGCTTCGGCAACAACGAAGGCGGCTACCGCGGCGGCGACAACCGTGGCTTCGGCAACCGTGACGGCGCGGCCCCGCGCAGCTTCGGCGGCGGCGCCCCGGCCGGCAACGGCGGCGGCTACCGCGGCGGCGAAAGCCGCGGCTTCGGCAACCGCGAGGGCGCGGCGCGCAGCTTCGGCGACGGCAACCGCGATGGCAACCGCGGCGGCTTCGGCGGCCAGCGCAGCGGCAACGGCGGCCGTTCGCGTTTTGAGCGTTGATTCCGAGCGCTGATTTAGCGCGCTGATCGCAGGAGGGGCCGCTTGCACGCGGCCCCCTTCCCGCAAAAGAAAACGGCACCCGCGGGTGCCGTTTTCTTTTGCGCGCCGCGCCGGAGGATCTAGATCGGGCAGCTACGGAAGCCGACGAAGGCGAGATCGTCCTCGGGCAGCAGCGCCAGCCGCGCGCGCGCGTGATGCTGCCGCGCCGGGCTGGCGAACGAGGCGCCGCGCACCGCCTGGTGCGTGGCGAAACTGGCGGCGAAATCCGCGTCGCCGGGGCCCGCCTCGAACCCGGCGTAGGGCTCGTAGGGCGTGGCCGTCCACTCGCGCACCATGCCCCAGCGCAGCCCGCCGCGGTTCTGCGCGGCGGCCAGCTCCCACTCCGACTCCTGCGGCAGGCGCCGGCCGGCCCAGGCGCACCACGCCTGCGCCTCGAACAGGCTGACGTGGCGCACCGCCTCGTCCGGGTTGAGCGTGCGCAGGCTGCCGAAACGCAGCGCCATCCAGGTCCGCGATTCCGGGTGGCGCGCCCAGTAGCGCGGCGCCGAGCGCTCCTGCGCCATCAGCCAGCGGCGGCCCGCCGGCG
>NZ_AQPL01000027.1:0-76386 GCF_000395345.1 Cupriavidus sp. WS
CAGCCAGCGGCGGCCCGCCGGCGTCCACCACTGGGCGCGCTCGTAGCCGGCATCCTCGACGAACTCGAGGAACTGCGCGTTGCTGACCGGCGCGGCGTCCATCTCGAAGGCGGGCACGTAGGTGGACTGCGGCGGCAGCTCGTCGGGCAGCGCGAAGCCGTCCGGCTCGGCCCAGCCCTGCACGAAGCGCCCGCCGGGAAACTGCAGCGTGCCGCCGTGCGGCACCGACAGCGAAGGCAGCGCCACCGCGGGTTCCACCGGCGCCACGCCGAGCGCCTGCAGCAAGGCGGCGATGGCCTCGCCCTGGCGGTCTTCGTGGAACAGCGCGCGGCGCCAGGCGTAGAGCGTGGCGTCGCTGTCGTCGGGCAGCACCGCGAGGCGGCGCAGCGCGGCGTCGAGCACGTCGGCGGCATAGCGCTTGACCACCGCCACGTCGGGCAGCGCGGCTTCCCAGCGCGCCTCGGGGCCGATGCGCTCGGGATCGAACCACGCATCGGCACCGTCCAGCAGCGAGGGCGCGCCGGCCACCTGCAGCGGCAGCCCGCCGTGCTCGCGCACGCGCCAGTCGCGCAGGCACCACCATTCGGCATGCCAGGCGACATGGCCCAGGGTCCACAACGGCGGATCGGCGAACGCCTCGCGCGGCACCTCCCAGCCCCGGCGGGTCTGGCCGAAGGCAGCGAGCCAGGCCAGCGTGCGGCTGCGCGCATCCACCAGCGCCTGCGCCAGGCCTTCGCGCGGCAGCCGGCGGGCGTCGGCCCAGGCAGTCTTGCCGCCGTTGAAATGCAGATCGGGAAGCATGGAAAAGCCGCTCATCGCAAACCCTGCCGGTGTGTGGGATCAGCCACGGTTGCACGGCCTCCGCGCAGGCGGCGCGCGCCTGCCCGGCGCGCCGCTCCGCTGCCGGAGGGGGACGCGGGCATTATGACACCCGCGCGCCCGGTACCCGGCGCGGCTCAGGCGCGCGCGTGGAACACCGCGAACCAGCCGCGCGGGTCGGTCCACCAGACCGGATCGTGGAAGCCGGCGTCCCGCAGCAGCTCGGCGAAACCATGCGGGTGGTACTTGTAGGAATCCTCGGTGTGGATCGCCTCGCCCGCGCGGAACGCGCGGCTGCCTTCGGCCCAGCGCACCGTGACGTCGCGCTCGGCGCGCAGGTGCATCTGGATGCGCGAGCCCGCGCGGTCGAAGCTGGCGGCATGGCGCCAGTCCTCGAGCGCGAAGTCGCTGCCGACGATGCGGTTCAGGTTGCGCAGCACGTTGCGATTGAACGCGGCGGTCACGCCCAGCGCGTCGTCGTAGGCGGCCACCAGCGCGGGCTCGTCCTTGAGCAGGTCCACGCCGATCAGCACGCCGTCGCCGCGGCCCGCGGCCGCGTGCAGCTGCTGCAGCAGGGCCCGCGCCTGGGCCGGCGCGAAGTTGCCGATGCTGGAGCCGGGGTAGAAGAACAGCCGGCGCCCGTGCCTGACCTCGGGCGGCAGGTCCAGCGGCGCGCACAGGTCGGCGCCCAGGCCCAGCATGGGAATCTGCGGATGCTGCTGCTGCAGGCAGAACAGGGTGCCGCGCAGGAACTCCACCGAGATGTCGAGCGCGACGTACTGCGAAGGCTGCAGACTGCCGAACAGCCGCGCCGCCTTCTGGCAGTTGCCGGCGCCGAGGTCGATCAGCACGCTGCCGCTGCCGGCGCGCGCCGCCATCGCCGGCGCGAAGGCGGCAAAGACCGCGGCTTCGGTGCGGGTCGGGTAATACTCCGGCAGGTCGGTGATGGCCTCGAACAGGCGCGAGCCGAGCACGTCGTAGAAGAACTTGGGGCTGATGCTGGCGGCCTCGGCCAGCAGGCCGCGCGTGATCTCGCCGCGCAGCGCGCCGTTGTCTTCGTGGTACTGCTGGATGAAGTCCAGGCGCGGCACCGGATTGGACAGGGCGATGCCGTGGGCGGCGGCCTGGCTGCCGTTGGGTCTCAAGGATGCGTTGGGGGTGCGCTTGGCCTGGGGGTGATCGTGTCGTGGATGCAGCGGGGTCGGGACAGCCGGCATGACGTTTCCTTATTGGTCTGTGGGCGATGCGTAAAACCCCCGGCCCGCACGTCACGGCATGCGCGGGACCGGCATGGAACGCGCCTCCGGTGACGTCTGGGGCGCATCGGCCGATGCCGGTCTTCTAGGATAGGACGCAAACCGCGGCCGGCGGCGTAAAAATGCCCGGGCCGCGGGCCACCGCGCCCGCATGTGCGCCGGCGCGCATATTTATTTACCGCACGGCCATCCGGGCTTCGTTTATAATCCGCGTCAGCGTATCGCCAAGGGGGCAGCCCCACGGCGGCACGTCCCTCAAAGGGGAGTAGCTCCGGGGCCCAGCCCTTAGCACAATCGTCATTCCGAGACCTGTCCCCGACAGCCTCCGGTTGTGCTGACCGCCAACGCAAATCGATGCACAATGGCGGTCGAGCAAGACCTTTGCAACCTGGTTTCATGGTTTGCAAAGGCGCCCCCAAAGCTCCCGAACTTCATGTCTCCAGGCGAACCCTGCGCAAGCGCAACCTTTGCTTACGGCTATTCGTTTTTCGAGGAGAGTTCATGGAATGGTTCACCGATCTGTTCACGATGCAGTTCCTGACGGCGCTGCTGTCCATCGTCGTCATTGACCTGGTGCTCGCGGGCGACAACGCCATCGTGATCGCGCTGGCGGCGCGCAACCTGCCGTCCCACCTGCAGAAGAAGGCCATCATCTGGGGGACCGTCGGCGCGGTGGTGGTGCGCTCGGCGATGACCATCGGCGTGGTCTGGCTGCTCAAGATTCCCGGCCTGCTGCTGATCGGCGGCCTGGCCCTGGTGTGGATCGCCTACCGGCTGCTGTCCGACGACGGCGACGGCGACGAACACGGCGCCGGCGCCACCACGCTGGTGGGCGCCATGAAGACCATCATCATCGCCGACGCGGTGATGGGCGTGGACAACGTGCTGGCCGTGGCCGGCGCCGCGCACGGCAGCTTCCTGCTGGTGGTGCTGGGCCTGCTGATCAGCATCCCGATCGTGGTGTGGGGCTCGAGCCTGGTGCTCAAGCTGATGAGCCGCTTCCCCGCGATCATCTACGCGGGCGCCGGCGTGCTGGCCTTCACCGCGGTCAAGATGATCGTCAGCGAACCGCTGGTCAAGGCCTTCTTCGACGCCAACGCGGTGGTCTACTACGGCCTGTTCGTGCTGATCATCGGCGGCGTGCTGGGCGCGGGCTACCTCAAGCAGAAGCGCCGCGCGCCCGAGACGGCGCACCAGTGACGGCGCGCGCGCGCCACCCCGGGTGACACCGGGCGGCGCCGGACGACACAGACGGGGAACGGGCCGCCACGAGGCGGCCCGTTTTTTTGCTTTGCGATAAAATGCCAACCCTCCGGCTGCCGCGCGCGTCCCGCCGCGCGGATGGCCGTTCCACGCGGAATGCCGCTGCCGCATCACTTTCCCCAACACCCGCGCCGATGAAACAGTACCTCGACTTCATGCGCCATGTGCAAGAGCATGGCACCGAAAAGGCCGACCGCACCGGCACCGGCACGCGCTCCGTGTTCGGCTACCAGATGCGCTTCGACCTGCGCGAAGGCTTTCCGGTGGTGACCACCAAGAAGCTGCACATCAAGTCGATCGTCCACGAGCTGCTGTGGTTCCTGCAGGGCTCGACCAACATCAAGTACCTGAAGGACAACGGCGTCAGCATCTGGGACGAGTGGGCCGACGAGAACGGCGAGCTGGGCCCGGTCTACGGCTCGCAGTGGCGCGCGTGGCCCACGCCGGACGGCCGCCACGTCGACCAGATCAGCGACCTAATCGCGCAGATCCGCAGCAACCCCGATTCGCGCCGGCTGATCGTGTCGGCCTGGAACGTGGGCGAGATCCCGCAGATGAAGCTGCCGCCGTGCCACGCGTTCTTCCAGTTCTACGTGGCCGAGGGCCGCCTGTCGTGCCAGCTCTACCAGCGCAGCGCCGACATCTTCCTCGGCGTGCCGTTCAACATCGCCAGCTACGCGCTGCTGACGCACATGATCGCGCAGCAGACCGGGCTGGACGTGGGCGACTTCGTCTGGACCGGCGGCGACTGCCATATCTACAGCAACCACGCCGAGCAGGTGCGCACCCAGCTCGCGCGCGAACCGATGGCGCTGCCGCGGCTGAAGATCCTGCGCAAGCCCGACAGCATCTTCGGCTACAAGTACGAGGACTTCGCGCTGGACGGCTACGAGTCGCACCCGGCCATCAAGGCGCCGGTGGCCGTATGACGCTGCTGACGCTGATCGTGGCCAAGGCCCGCAACAACGTGATCGGCCGCGACAACGCGCTGCCGTGGCGCCTGCCCGAGGATCTCGCGCACTTCAAGCGCACCACGATGGGCGCGCCCATCATCATGGGCCGCAAGACGTGGGAGTCGATCGGCAGGCCGCTGCCGGGCCGCCGCAACATCGTGGTGAGCCGCAACCGCGACCTGCGCATCGACGGCTGCGACGTGGCGGGCTCGCTCGAAGAAGCCCAGCGGCTGTGCGCGGGCGCGGCGCAGGTGTTCCTGATCGGCGGCGCGCAGTTGTACGCCGAGGCGCTGCCCAGCGCCGACCGGCTGGTGGTGACGGAGATCGACGCGGACGTCGAGGGCGACGCGCACTTCCCGCTGATCGACCCGCGCCGGTGGCTGGCCACCAGCCGCGAGACGCACCGCTCCGAGGCCAACGGCTTCGACTACGCGTTCGTGACCTACGAGCGCCCGCCGTCCGGCGAAGAATAGGAAACCAACAGGAAACCGGCAGCCGGAAACGAAAAAACCGCGCGGCGGCCCTGGCAACAGGCCGCCGCGCGGTCGTTTGAAGCACCCCGGCTCAGTTGCCGGCGATGGTCATCTGCTCGATCAGGATCGAGCCGGTTTCCTTGGTGCCGCGCACCAGCGCGTCGGCGCCGACGGCGACGATCTGCCTGAACATCTCGGCCATGCTGCCGGCGATCGTGATCTCCTCCACCGGGAACTGGATCACGCCGTTTTCCACCCAGTAGCCCGAGGCGCCGCGCGAGTAGTCGCCGGTGACGTAGTTCACGCCCTGCCCCATCAGCTCCGTGACCAGCAGGCCGGTGCCGAGCTTGCGCAGCATGCCGGCGAAATCGTCCGCGGGCGTGGTCAGCTTGCTCGACAGCGTCAGGTTGTGCGAGCCGCCGGCGTTGCCGGTGGTCTTCATGCCCAGCTTGCGCGCCGAATAAGTGGACAGGAAATAGCCTTCCACCACGCCGCCGCGCACCACGTCGCGCGCGTGGGTACGCACGCCTTCCTCGTCGAACGGCGCGCTGCCCATCGCGCCGGGCAGGTGCGGCTGCTCGTGGATGTGGATGTGCGGGGCGAACACGGCCTTGCCGAGCGTGTCGTGGAGGAAGGTGGACTTGCGGTACAGCGCACCGCCCGACACCGCCTGCACGAAGGCGCCGAGCAGGCCGGCGGCCAGCGGCGCCTCGAACAGCACCGGGCAGCGCCGCGTGGAGAGCTTGCGCGAGTTCAGGCGGGCCAGCGCGCGCTCGGCGGCGTAGCGGCCGATGTCCTCGGGCGCGGCCAGCGCGCCGGGCGCGCGCTTGGACGAGTACCAGTCGTCGCGCTGCATGCCGCTGCCGGTGCCGGCGATGGGCGCGCACGAGATGAAGTGGCGCGAGTACGGGTAGCCGCCCATGAAGCCGCGCGAGGTGGCCAGCACGAACTGCGAATGCTGCGCCGACACGCTGGCGCCGTCGCTGTTGCGGATGCGCGGCGAGACCGCGAACGCGGCCGCCTCGGCCCGGCACGCCAGTTCGATGGCCTGCGCGGCGTCGATGTCCCACGGGTGGAACAGGTCGAGGTCGCGCGGGTTGCGCTCGAGCAGCTCTTCCTCGGCCAGCCCGGCGCAATCGTCCTCGGCCGTGAAGCGGGCGATGTTGTAGGCGGCCTCGGCGGTGGCGCGCAGCGCCGCCGGCGAGAAATCCGAGGTGCTGGCATTGCCGCGCCGCTTGCCGATCATCACCGTGACGCCGACCACCTTGTCGCGGTTCTGCTCGATGGTCTCGACCGCGCCCTTGCGCACGGTGACCGACAATCCGCTGCCTTCCGAGATCTCGGTGGCCGCGTCGGTGGCCCCCAGCTCGCGTGCCACCCGCAGCACATCGGCGGCCATCGCGCTGAGCTGGGCCTGGGTATAGGTGAAATGGGCGGTCTGGTCTGCGGATTGATCCATTGTGGGCGCGGTCATCAAAAGTCCAAACAAGAATCATAGCAAGATAAAATGGTCCCCATGACGCGAAACTCCCGCACCTCCCCCCGGAATGCCTCCGGCTTCCCCGGCCAGTTCGCCCCCGAACCGGACGAAGACGACCTGCCCAAGAGCAAGTCGCAGAAAAAACGCGACATGCTCGCCCTGCAGGACCTCGGCGTTGAGCTCGAAGCGCTGCCCCGCGACCGCCTGGCGCGCGTGCCCATGCCCGAAGCGCTGGCCGACGCCATCCGCGACGCGCGCCGCATCACCAACCACGAAGGCAAGCGCCGCCAGATGCAGTTCGTCGGCAAGGTCATGCGCAAGCTCGACGACGCCGAGGTGGAAGCCATCCAGCGCGTGCTGGAGGCCTTCAAGGGCGCCAGCAAGGCCGAGACGGCCCGGCTGCACCTGGTCGAGCGCTGGCGCGAGCTGCTGCTGGCCGACGACGCCGCGCTGACGAAATTCCTCGCCGAGCACCCCGCCACCGACGTGCAGGCGCTGCGCAACATCATCCGCAATGCCCGCAAGGAACGCGAGATGAACAAGCCGCCGCGCTATTTCCGCGAGCTGTTCCAGGCCGTCAAGAATGTGCTGGACGGCACCCGCGCCGCCGCCGGCGAGGACGAGGCGGCCGACGCCGGCGCCCACGACGCCGCCGACGCCAACGACGACTGATGCCGCAACCGACCACCCCGGAGCCGACATGACCCAGCCCGCGACCACCCATCCCATTGCCCGCAAGCATCCGGACGAGCTGCTGGTCGGCCTGGTCTCGATCTCCGACCGCGCCTCGGCCGGCACCTACCAGGACGAAGGCATCCCGGCGCTGCGCGACTGGTTCGGGCGCGCCCTGACCTCGCCCTGGCAGACCGTCGAGCGGCTGATCCCGGACGAGCAGCCGCTGATCTCGCGCACGCTCATCGAGCTGGTAGACGTGGCCGGCTGCGACCTGGTGCTGACCACCGGCGGCACCGGCCCGTCGCGCCGCGACGTCACGCCGGAGGCCACACTGGCGGTGGGCACCAAGGAAATGCCGGGCTTCGGCGAGCAGATGCGCCAGATCAGCCTGCATTTCGTGCCGACCGCGATCCTCTCGCGCCAGGTGGCGGTGATCCGCGAGACCGCCAGCCGCGCCGCGCTGATCGTCAACCTGCCGGGCCAGCCGCGCGCCATCCGCGAGACGCTCGAAGGCCTGCGCGGCGAGGACGGCAAGACCATCGTGCAGGGCATCTTTGCCGCGATCCCCTATTGCGTGGACCTGATCGGCGGGCCGTACATCGAGACCGATGCGGCGGTGGCGCCGTCATGGCGCCCCAAGAACGCCGTGCGCGCCAAACCCGCGGCCTGATGCACGCGGCCCGATACACGCGGCCCGATGCGCGCGGCCTGAAGCGCGCGGTCTGAAGCGACGCCGCCCCGGCCTCAGCGCAGGCCGAGGTAAAGCCCCAGCGGCACGAACACCACCGCGCCGATATTGCCGAGCAGCACGATCGAGGCCACCTGGTCGGGCTCCTGGCGGAAATGGTCCGCCACCAGGAAATTGAGCACCGCCGGCGGCAGCGAGGCGAACACGAACAGCAGCCCGCGCTGCAGCTGGCTCAGCGGCACCACCTGCACCAGCAGCAGCGCGCAGGCGATGCCCGTGAGCGGGCACACCGCGGCGCCGATCACGCCCATGCTCCAGTTGCGCAGGCTCACGTCCTTCATGCGCACGCCCAGCGCGAACAGCATCAGCGGCACGGTGGCGTCGCCCAGCAGCTTGACCGACTCCAGCACCGGCTCTGGCAGCGCGAACCACGGCCGCGCCAGCGACAGCCCCACGCCGGCCACGGTGGCCAGCACCATCGGGTTACGCGCGATCTGCGCGATCCGCGCGTGGCGGTTGACGATCTTCATGCCGATGGTGAAGTGCATCAGGTTGGACGCCGCGAACAGCGCCACCGCCGGCGCCAGCCCCACCGGCCCGAACGCGAACACCGACAGCGGCAGGCCCATGTTGCCGGAGTTGTTGAACATCATCGGCGGCACGAAGGTGCGCGGGTCCACCCGCATCGCGCGCGCGGCCAGCCACGCCAGCAGGCCCGAGCCCAGCACCACCGCCACCGCGCAGCCGAGCAGCGCGAGCTGGTCGGCCAGCACGAAGTCCTTGCTGACGAAGGCCGACACCACCAGCAGCGGCGCGATCACGTCGAGCGTGGCGCGGTTGATGCCCGCCATGTCGGGATGCGCGCGGCGCCCGTACAGCCAGCCCACCAGGATGATCAGGATGACGGGGGTGATGATCGAGACGATGCGCGCGAACATGGCTGGGCGATGAGTGGGCTGCGGGGGACCGCGGTAATGGAACGAGGCGCCCCGCGGGGCGCCTCGTGCGTGGCATGGAGCCGGCGTGTCAGGCGTGCCCGCGCGTCAGGCCGCGGGCGCCGCCGGGGCGGCGGGGGCTGCCGGCGCGTCGGCGGCAGCAGCGTCGGCGGCGGCCGGATGGCGGATGAAGTGCGTGCGGTAGTAGCGCAGCTCCTCCACCGACTCCAGGATGTCGGCCAGCGCCGTGTGCAGCTGGCGCTTGACGAAGCCCTTGTGGATGGCCGGCTCCCAGCGCTTGCACAATTCCTTGAGCGTCGACACGTCGAGGTTGCGATAGTGGAAGAACGCCTCCAGCTTGGGCATGTAGCGCGCCATGAAGCGGCGGTCCTGGCAGATCGAGTTGCCGCACATGGGCGACTTGCCGGCCGGCACCCAGCGCTTGACGAAGGCCAGCAGCTCGGCCTCGGCCTGCGCTTCGGTCAGGGTCGAGGCCTTGACCTTGTCGATCAGGCCGGAGCGGCCGTGGGTGCCCTTGTTCCAGTTGTCCATGCCGTCGAGCACGGCGTCTTCCTGGTGGATCACCAGCACCGGGCCTTCGGCCAGGATGTTGAGCTCCGAGTCGGTCACGACGAGCGCGACCTCGATGATGCGGTCCTGGTCCGGCAGCAGGCCGGTCATCTCCATGTCGAGCCAGATCAGGTTGTTTTCGCTCTTGACGGATTTGGCGCCGGCGCCGGCGTGGGTGTTTTGGCTGGTCATCTGGACTGCTATCGAAGGAGGGGCGGGAAAGGGCGCGCCCGGCCCCGGACGAGGAACACGGGGCGACAGGCACGAACAACTTATAATTCTCGCATATCCGCCGCCGCGGCCGCTCTGCGGCGCGGCGCGCAACGCTTCACACGACAAGGCCCCGCCCGATGTTCACGTATCTGTTCCTCGCCGCACTGATGCTGATGGTGCTGACCAAGCTCTGGCTGGCCGCGCGCCAGGTGCGCCATGTGGCGCGGCACCGCCACGCGGTGCCCGGCCGCTTCGCCGACACCATCACGCTGGACTCGCACCAGAAGGCGGCCGACTACACCATCGCTCGCACCCGGCTGTCGATGCTCGAGGTGCTGGCCGGCGCCGCGCTGCTGATCGTGCTGACCATGCTGGGCGGGCTGCAGTGGCTCAACCTGTTCTGGCTCGACGCCTTCGGGCCCGGCTACCGCTACGGCGTCGCGCTGATCGCCAGCGTGGCCGTGCTCGGCGGCCTGGTCGACCTGCCCTTCTCGCTCTACGGGCAGTTCGTCATCGAGCAGCGCTTCGGCTTCAACCGCATGACGTGGCAGTTGTACGTCGTGGACATGCTCAAGATGGCCGGCGTCGGCATCGCGCTGGGCCTGCCCCTGCTGCTGGCGGTGCTGTGGCTGATGGAGCATATGGGCCAGTTCTGGTGGGCATGGACGTGGCTCACCTGGATGGCCTTCACGATCTTCGTGCAGATGATCGCGCCGTCGGTCATCATGCCGCTGTTCAACCGCTTCGAGCCGCTGGCCAACGCCACGCTGGAAGCGCGCATCACGCGCCTGCTGCAGAAGTGCGGCTTCCGCAGCCGCGGCCTGTTCGTGATGGACGGCAGCAAGCGCAGCGCCCACGGCAACGCCTACTTCACCGGCTTCGGCGCGGCCAAGCGCATCGTCTTCTTCGACACGCTGATGGAGCGCCTCGCCGACGACGAGATCGAAGCGGTGCTGGCGCACGAGCTCGGCCACTTCAAGCGCCGCCACATCCTCAAGGGCATGCTGGTCAGCTTCGCGCTGAGCCTGGCCTTCCTCGCGTTGCTGGGCTGGCTGGCCGGGCGCACGTGGTTCTACACCGGCCTGGGCGTGCTGCCCAACCTCGGCGCCAGCAACCATGCGCTGGCGCTGGTGCTGTTCTTCCTGACCCTGCCGGTGTTCACCTTCCTGCTCGGGCCGCTGGCCAGCCAGACCTCGCGCCGCCACGAGTTCGAGGCGGACGCCTTCGCCGCCGGGCAGACCGATGCCGGCCGCCTGGTGTCGGCGCTGGTCAAGCTGTACAAGGACAATGCCTCGACCCTGACGCCCGATCCGCTCTACAGCGCCTTCTACTACTCGCATCCGCCCGCGGCACAGCGGATCGACCGCCTGCTGGCGCACGCATGAGCCGCGCCGGCAGGACGGGCCCGCAGCGCGCCGCGAGCGCCGGCAAAGGCAATGGCGCGGCCACGGCCGACGCGCTGGTGGTCGCCGCGCACGGCCGCCACTACGTGATCGAGTTCGACGACGGCAGCCGCCTGCACGCGTTTCCGCGCGGCAAGCGCAGCGAGTGCGCGGTGGGCGACCGCGTCGCGGTCGAGTACGCCTCGGCCGACCAGTGCGTGATCGCCGGCGTCAAGCCGCGCAAGAACCTGCTGCACCGCTCGGACCAGTTCAAGTCCAAGCTGCTGGCCGCCAACATCGACCAGGTGGTGATCGTGCTGGCGACCGAGCCCGGCTTCTCGGAAGACCTGCTCGGCCGCGCGCTGGTGTCGGCCGAGGCGATGGCGATCAAGCCGCTGATCGTGCTCAACAAGGTCGACCTGAGCGCGCGCCTGGACGAGGCGCGCGCGCGCCTGGCACCCTACCAGGCGCTCGGCTACGAGGTCCTGTTCCTGTCCGTGCACGGCGCCCCGGACGACGCGCTGGCGCAGTTGCGCCCGCGCCTGGCGCAGCGCGCCAGCATCCTGATCGGCCAGTCGGGCATGGGCAAGTCGTCGCTGCTGAACCTGCTGATCCCGGGCGTGGAAGCGCAGACGCGCGAGATCTCGGCCAAGCTCGATTCGGGCAAGCACACCACCACCTTCACGCGGCTGTACCACCTGCCGGCCAACCTCGGCGAGGGTGAGCACGCCGGCGAGCGCGAAAGCGGCTGCCTGATCGACTCGCCGGGCTTCCAGG
Organism: Cupriavidus sp. WS; assembly: GCF_000395345.1. NCBI lineage: Bacteria > Pseudomonadati > Pseudomonadota > Betaproteobacteria > Burkholderiales > Burkholderiaceae > Cupriavidus > Cupriavidus sp. WS. Next base: position 11,485 of record NZ_AQPL01000027.1, read on the forward strand.
AATTCGGCCTGCACCACCTCAGCGAAGGCATGCTCGAGCGCGCCTTCCCCGAGTTCCGCGCGCGCCTGACCGAATGCCGCTTCTACAACTGCCATCACGTCAACGAGCCGGGCTGCGGCGTGCTGGCGGCCATCGAGGCCGGCGAGATCTCCGAGCGCCGCCACCAGCTCTACACGCAGTTGCTGCACGAATCCCGCCAGCAAAAACCGTGGTGAGCCGTGGTAACGTAGCCGGGTGCCCGCGCGGGCACGCCCGGCTGCCATGAAACTACTGCTCTCGACCCCTTCGCTCGTGCACGCGGCGCATTGCCGGAACCTGCTGGAAGCCGCCGGCATCCGCGCCGACCTGCGCAACACCTGGCTGGCCGGCGCGATGGGCGACATCCCGTTTCGCGAAAGCGCGCCGCAGGTCTGGCTGGTCGACGACGAGATGGAAGCCCAGGCGTGGGCGGTATTGCGCGCGGCCGACAACCCCGCGCCGGGGCCGCGCTGGCGCTGCGCGTCCTGCGGGGAATGGCACGAGGCGCAGTTCGGCTCGTGCTGGCAATGCGGCGCGGCGCGCCAGCCCTGAGCGACTCGGGCGGCGCGGACAGCTGGCTCAGCCCACCCAGAGCGCCAGCGACAGCATCGCCAGCAGCAGCATCCACAGCACCACCGCGCGCCACACCAGGCCGATGGCCGACTGCAGCGTGCGCACGCCCGGCTCGGCGCCGAACTCGGGCGCGGCCGGCTCGGGCTCGCTGTCGTCCTCCATGCCGGGGGCGTAGTCCACCGCCGGGCCGGCCATGCTGATGCGCAGCACCACGGCGGAATCCTCTTCCGCCAGCGGCACGCCGAGGCGCACGCCGAGCGCGCCGCCGCCGCTGGCCAGCAGGATGCCGTTGACGGCATCGTTCCACTTGCGCGCGTGGTTGCGCCAGGCGTAGACCGCGTCCTCGAAATTGCCGACGATGGCAAAGCCCACCGCGGTCAGCCGCGACGGCACCCAGTCCAGCAGGTAGAACGCGCGCGCGGCGAAGCGCCCGAGCGCCGGGCTGCGCTCGGTGGAAGGCAGGTTCCAGTGGCGCGCCAGGTATTCGGCGATGCGGTACAGCACCACGCCACCCGGGCCGATCGGCACCAGGAACCAGAAGAACACGCCGAACACATGCCGGTGCACCGCCACGATGGCGGCCTCCAGCGTGTGGCGCACGATCTCGGTGACGGGCATCTCCACGGTGTCGAGCCCGGTCCACTGGTGCAGCAGCGCGCGCGCGCGCGGCAGGTCGTCGCGGTTCAGGGCCTCGTGGATGTCGGTGAAGAAGTGGCTGAACTGGCGAAAGCCCAGCGTGAGGTAGAGCAGCAGGACGTTCCATGCCAGCGTCAGCGCCACGCTGATGGACGCCAGCAGGTAATGCACGATCACCACCGCCAGCGTGAGCGGCAGCACCACGGTGCACCAGGCCAGCGCGGCATCGCGCGGGCGGCCGGTGTCGAAGGCATGCTCGGCGCGCTCGGCAAGCACGCGCACGATGTCGTAGATCGGATTGTTGCGGCCCAGGGCACGGAACTGCTCGGCGATCAGCGCGAGGAGAACGGATACAAAAGTCATCTCTGGTCTGGGGGTCGTAGGCCTGGGCGCGCCCGGAGCGGCATGTGCCGGCCCGGGCGCTTATCTATAGCGAGAAGATAGCACACGGCAAACCCGCCAAGACAAAGCCCCGCGCGGCCGCCGCGACGATGGCGGGCTGCGGGGCTTGCCGGGCGCGCCTGTTGCGCGAGGCGCGCGACAGGCGCGAGGCGCGCGCCGGGCCTCAGGGCAGGTCGAACACCAGCACCTCGGCGCCGCTGCCGCCGGACAGGCTCACGGCGTCCTCGCCTTCGATCCTGGCGGCGTCGCCGGCCTCGAGCGCGCGGCCGTTGACCGTGACGCGGCCGCGCGCCACGTGCACATAGGCGCGCCGCTGCGGCGCCAGCGCCAGCGTGGCGGACTCGTCGCCGTCGAACAGACCGGCATAGAGGCGCATGTCCTGGTGGACCACCACCGAGCCGTCGGCGCCGTCGCGGCTGCCCACCAGGCGCAGGCGGCCGCGCTTGTCGGCGGCCTCGAAGTGCTTTTCCTCGTAGCCGGGCTGCAGGTTGGCCTGCTCCGGCAGCACCCAGATCTGCAGGAAATGCGTGGTGTCGTGCGCCGCGTGGTTGTACTCCGAGTGCCGCACGCCGGTGCCGGCGCTCATGCGCTGCACGTCGCCCGGGCGGATCACGCTGCCGTTGCCCATGCTGTCCTTGTGGGCCAGCTCGCCTTCCAGCACGTAGCTGATGATCTCCATGTCGCGGTGGCCGTGCGTGCCGAAGCCCATGCCCGGCGCGACGCGGTCCTCGTTGATCACGCGCAGCGGTCCGAACTGGACGTGCTGCGGGTCGTAGTAGTCCGCGAAGGAGAAGCTGTGGTAAGACTGGAGCCAGCCGTGGTCGGCATATCCGCGTTCGCCCGCCTTTCTGATTTCAATCATTTTGACGGCCCTCCTTGAGGCCACATCGGCGGGAAAACTCACAAAGACCGAGTTCCTGCCTTGCATTACGTTTCGATGCTAGGCAGTTTATGGCGGCAGGAGTATATTGGGCAGGACGATCTTAGTAGCATTCATTCAGAATTTCTGAACATGGCTCTCTCACTAGAATCCCTGGAAGTCCTGGACGCCATCGAGCGCAAGGGCAGCTTCGCCGCGGCCGCCCACGAGATGGGCAAGGTGCCCTCGGCGCTGACCTACGTGGTGCGCAAGCTCGAGGAAGACCTCGACGTGCTGCTGTTCGACCGCCGCCGCCACCGCGCCGAGCTGACCCCGGCCGGGCGCGCTCTGCTCGACGAAGGCCGCCACCTGCTGCACGCCGCCGACGACCTCGCGCGCCGCGTCAAGCGCCTGGCCACCGGCTGGGAAGCCACGCTGACCATCGTGGTGGACGACCTCATCAACTTCCGCGCGCTGCTGCCGGTGATCCAGGATTTCTACGCCGAGAACACCGCCACCCGGCTGCGCTTCGCCAAGGAAGTGCTGGGCGGCGCCTGGGACGCGCTGGTCAGCAACCGCGCCGACGTGGTCATCGGCGGCGCCTACGACGCGCCCAGCACGCAGGGCTTCCAGGTGCGGCCGCTGGGCACCATGCCCTTCGTCTTCGCCGTGGCCGCGCATCACCCGCTGGCCAGCGAGGCCGGCCCGCTCACCACCATCCAGATCGCCAAGCACCGCATCGTGGCGGTGGGCGACACCTCGCGCAACCTGCCCGCGCGCACGCACGGCGTGCTGGCCGGGCAGGACGTGCTGGTGGTGCCCACCATGCGCGACAAGCTCGAGGCGCAGATCCGCGGCCTGGGCTGCGGCTGGCTGCCGGCGCCGATGGCGCAGCCCTTCATCGAAAGCGGCGTGCTGCAGGCGCGCGAGACGCTCGAGGTGCGCGCGCCCGGCAACTTCAAGGTGGCCTGGCGCACCAGCACGCGCGGCAAGGCGCTGCAATGGTGGGCCAGCAAGCTGGAGGACCCGCGCCTGGCGCAGGCACTGCTGCAGCAGCTGCCGGGACAACCCGACTGACCGCCGCCGCCCTTCCGCCCGCACCCCGATGACGTTCCAAGCTCCGGACCCGGCACCCGGCTACCGCGGCCGCTTTGCGCCCTCGCCCACCGGCCCGCTGCACATGGGTTCGCTGGTCACGGCGCTGGCCAGCTGGCTCGACGCGCGCGCGCACCGCGGCCGCTGGCTGGTGCGCATCGAAGACATCGACTACCCGCGCTGCGTGCGCGGCGCCGACCGGCAGATCCTGGACACGCTGGCGCGCCTCGGCCTGCATGCCGACGAGCCGCCGCAGTGGCAGAGCCGCCGCGAGATGCTGTATGCCGAGGCGCTGCGCCGGCTCGACGCCGGCCACCACACCTACCCGTGCGGCTGCTCGCGCAAGGAGATCGCCGACTCGCTGCTGCACGCGCGCGAGCGCCACCAGACGCTCGGTTATCCCGGCACCTGCCGCGACGGCCTGCACGGCAAGCCGCCGCGCGCGTGGCGCGTGCGGGTGCCCGACGGCGACGCCGCCGTGATCTGCTTCGACGACCGCTGGCAGGGACGGCAATGCCAGGACCTCGCCACCGAGGTCGGCGATTTCGTGCTGCGCCGCGCCGACGGCCTGTGGGCCTATCAGCTTGCCGTGGTGGTGGACGACGGGCAGCAGGGCATCACGCACGTCGTGCGCGGCGCGGACCTGCTCGACTCCACGCCGCGCCAGATCCACCTGCAGCATCTGCTCGGGCTGCCCACGCCGTCATACCTGCACGTGCCAGTGGTGACCAACGCCGACGGGGAAAAGCTCAGCAAGCAAAGCGGCGCCGAGCCCGTCGACGCGATGGCGCCGCTGGACGCGCTGCGCGCGGCGGGCGCGCACCTGGGCCTGGCGAGCGGAGCGGATGCGGTGGAAAGCTGGCTGGCCGAGGCGACGGCCGGATGGCAGGCGCTGCTCGGACGGCTGCGCCGGAACGACTGAGACTGGCCGGCGGCCCGCTGCGCGCGGGCCTCGCTGGATGTGCTTGCTGGATGTGCTCGCTGGATCCGCTCGCCGGCTGTGTCAGACCGGCTGTGTCAGGCCAGATGCGGCTCGCGTGGGCGCGGCGCGCCCCGGCGGATCAGGACTTGCGCGGCACGCCGCCCAGCAGGGCCGCGAGCGGGCGCTTCGGCGCGGGACGGCCGCGGCCGAACGCGGCGGCATTATTGTCCACCGCCTCGGGCTGCGCGGCGGCGCCGCCACTCGGCTCGTAGGGCCGCGAGAAGAACGGGTCGTCGGACGGACGGAACGCATTGCGCGAGCTGGCCGGGTCGTGCCGGCGCGGACGCGGCTCCCCGTCGTCGCCGTTGCGGGGGCGGCGCACGTCGGCGCGCCCATCGGCACGCGCGTCGGTGCGGCTGTCGGTGCGGCCATCGGCACGCCCATCGGGACGGCCGCGGCGGCGCTCGCCTTCGTCGGCGCGGGCACGGGAGCCGGTGGGATCGAAACCGTCGAGCGTGCCGCGCGGGATGCTGCGCTTGAGCAGCTTCTCGATGTCCACCAGCAGGCGCTCGTCGCTGGGCACGTAGATCGACAGCGCGTCGCCGCTGGCGCCGGCGCGGCCGGTGCGGCCGATGCGGTGCACGTAGTCCTCGGCGCTGAACGGCAGGTCGAAGTTGATCACGCACGGCATGTCGGGGATGTCCAGGCCGCGCGCCGCCACGTCGGTGGCGACCAGCGCGTCGATGGTGCCCTGCTTGAAGCCTTCGAGCGTCTGCATGCGCTCGGTCTGGGTCTTGTCGCCGTGGATGGCGGCGGCGTTGATGCCTTCGCGCTCCAGGTGGCGGGCCAGCCGCGAGCAGCCGATCTTGCTGTTGACGAAGACGATGCACTGGCGCGACAGGCCTTCGCCGGCGCGCTTCTTCAGCAGGTGCACCACGGCGGCCTGCTTGTAGCCGTCCTCGACCTGGAACACGGACTGGCGCACGTTCTCGTTGGCCGAGTTGCTGCGCGCCACTTCGATGGTGACCGGCTGGCGCAGGTAGCTCGACGCCAGGCGCTTGATCTCGGCGGAGAAGGTGGCCGAGAACAACAGCGTCTGGCGCTGCGCCGGCAGCAGGTTGATGATGCGCTGCAGGTCGGGCAGGAAGCCCATGTCGAGCATGCGGTCGGCCTCGTCGAGCACCAGCATCTGCACCTGCGACAGGTTCACCGACTTCTGCTGCACGTGGTCGAGCAGGCGGCCCGGGGTGGCCACCAGGATTTCCACGCCGCGGCGCAGAGCCTCGGTCTGCGGGTTCATGTCGACGCCGCCGAACACCACCGTGCTGCGCAGGTCGGTGTGCTTGGCGTAGCGGGCCACGTTGTCGTAGACCTGGTCGGCCAGCTCGCGCGTGGGCGTCAGCATCAGCGCGCGCACCGGGTGGCGCGCCGGCGACGCGCTGGCGCTCGACAGCGGCAGCAGGCGCTGGATGATCGGCAGCGCGAAGCCGGCGGTCTTGCCGGTGCCGGTCTGGGCCGCGCCCATCACGTCCTTGCCCAGCAGCACCACGGGAATCGCCTGCGCCTGGATCGGCGTGGGCTTGGTATAGCCCTGCTCGGTCAGCGCGCGCAGGATGCGCGCGTCGAGCCCGAAGCTGTCGAAGGTGATCTCTGGGGTGGTCTGGTCGGCTGAGGTGGTCTGGCCGGCGGTCTCGGTGGTCGTAGTCGTCATGGTTTCCGTGTCTTGCAATAGGCGAACCCGGCGCCAACGGACACGCGTCTTGAACCGAGCGGGGTAGATCTGCGCATGGATTCGGGGCCCGGCCAGACGACATCATCGCCGCCGCTTGCCGCGCTGCCAGTGCCTTTCGCGGGGGAATTCTCCCGCGAGATCAATAGCTCATGTAAATCAAAGACTTAGATTGTAGCACCAGAGCCCCTCGGATGGGTAGTGCGGGTGTGGCGTATCAGGCAGTCTAGGCAAGGCGGATTTCAGGCGCGTGTCAGCGGGCCAGGCAGCCCGGCGCGGGCGCGGTACCGCGCGCGGCACAGGCGATCGAAGCCGTGCCGCGCGCGCTGAAGCGCCGGATGGCGGCACGCGGGCGCCGCCATCCGTGCCCCGTCGCGCTCTTGCCGCACGCTTATTGCGCGCGCTCCACCAGCGACGCGAGCACCGTCTGCAACGGCACCGTGCCCTTGCGCGTATCCGCCTCGGCGGCTTCGAAGCGGATCCAGCCGGCGTTGAAGCCGTCGAGCATCTGCATGCGTGGCAGGGGATTGTTCATGCCTTGCGCGCGGAACAGGGCTTCCCAGGTGTCGCGCGGCACCACCTGCGCCCGCACCTCGCGGCCCAGCACCGCCGCCAGCGCGGCGGCCTGCTCCAGCGGCGTGACGCGACGCGGGCCTTCCAGCTCCACCACGCGCGTGCCCTCCCAGGTCTGCCGCAGCAGTTCCGCCGCGACGCGGCCGACGTCGGCGGTCGCCACCATCGGCACCGGCCGGTCCAGCGGCTGCAGGAAGCTGGCCATCACGCCGCCCGCGCGCGCCGGCTCGATGTCCCACTGCGCGTTCTCCATGAACCAGCCCGCGCGCAGGAGCGCCACCGGCACCGGCAGCGTGCCCAGCTCGCGCTCCATGTGGGAAAGCTGCTGCAGCAGGTTGGGCTCGCTCGCCTGCGCGCCGATGGTCGACAGGCACACCACGCGCGGCGGGCGCGCGGCCAGCAGCGCTTCGCGCAGCGCCGCCACCACGCGGCGCGACTCCGACAAGTCCGGCGACGGATCGAACACCGGCGGCAGCAGCACGAACACGCCCTCGGCGCCGCTGAACGCGCGCCGCAGCGCCTGCGCGTCGCCCATGTCCGCCAGCGCCACCTCGCAGCCCTGCGCGGCCCACTCGGCACCCTTGTGCTCCGAACGCACCACCGCGCGCACGTCCCTGCCCGCGGACAACAGCGCGCGCGCCAGCACGCCACCCACTTGTCCGGTAATCCCAGTCACAGCAAACATCGTCATCTCCGGTCGGTTGCGGCGCCTGCCGCGGTGACTGGATTGTGGTCGGCGGCGCGGGATTTCGCGATAACATGACCGTCACTTGATTGATGACTGCGGAGCATCGATGAGCTTCGACGAGCGCATCCTGGACGGCATCGGCGTGCTGCTGGCGGTGGTCGACAACGGCGGCTTCGCGCGCGCCTCCGAGACGCTGGACATGACGCAGTCCGGCGTCAGCCGCGCCATCGCGCGGCTCGAGGCGCGACTCGGCATCCGCCTGTTCGACCGCACCACGCGCTCCGTCACCCTGACCGACGACGGCCGCCGCTTCTACGAGGAAATGCTGCCGCTGCTGGCGCAGCTCGAAGAAACCACCGCCTCCGCGGCAAAGGGCGTGAGCGCCGTGCGCGGCCGGCTGCGCGTCAACATCGACCCGCTCTTCTCGCGGCTGGTGATCGCCCCGCGCCTGGGCGCGTTCGTCGAAGGCCATCCCGACCTCACGCTCGACCTGGTCACGCGCGACAACCTCGGCGACATGATCGGCGACGGCTTCGACCTCGCCTTCCGCTTCGGCTTTCCGCGCGCCTCCACGCTGGTGGCGCGCAAGCTGCTCGACATCCCCGTGCTGACCGTGGCGGCGCCGTCCTACCTCAAGCGGCACGGCGCGCCCGCCACGCCGGCCGACCTCGAAAGCGGCGCCCATGCGTGCATCCACTTCCGCGACCCCGAGACCGGCCGGCCCTTCCAGTGGGAATTCCATCGCGGCGACGAGCGCATCCTGATCCAGGCCAAAGGCCGGCTGACCGTCAACGACGTCGGCACCATGCACAGCGTGTGCATGGCCGGGCACGGCATCGCGCAGATCCTCCAGCTCGGCGCCGAAAGCCTGCTGGCCGAAGGCCGGCTCGTGCCGGTGCTGGCCGACTGGCCCGACGAGCGCTTCCCGCTGTACGCGCTCTACCCGTCGCGGCACCACCTGCCGGCCAAGGTGCGGGCCTTCATCGACTTCGTGGCGTCATTGTGCGAGCGCTAGCGCGCTGCGCGCGCCAAGCGGCGGCGGCATAATCGACGTCCCGGCTTCCACCCCCGCCGCTCCAGAAGGACTAACGACGTGCCATTCATCCTCGCCGGCCTCGCCCTGATCGGCGCCCTCATCTACGGCGCGGTCCGCCTCTACGCCACCGTGGCCGCCCTGTCCGGCCCGCTCGCCGGCGCCGCGGCCGTCGCCGCCGGCGCGGCGCTGCTGGCCGCGCTGGCCGCCGGCCTGCTGCGCCGCTACCGCGCCATCCACGGCAGGAAAGTCGACGGCGAACGCATCGTGGCCGTGGCCGGATCGTGGGGCAGCCTGCGCATCGAAGCCGACAACAAGCGCGGCTACCTCGACCTCGGCGGCCAGCAGGCGAAATTCCTGTTCGCGGACATCGCCGGCGCCACGGCAGCGGACAACGGCGGCACGTGGATGCTGGGCCTGGCGCTGGAGCACAATGCGCAAGCCCGCTGGGACATACCGATGGCAAGCCGCAAGGAAGCGCTGCGCTGGGAGAAGATCATCGGGCTGGCGGCGGCGCAGAGGTTGTAGGCGGGGGGCTTGCCGTGCTTGTCCAGTGTTTCCGATACCGTTCGCCCATATTGATGCATCGAAGTCCACGCCAAGCGTATCGTCGGTTTCGATGCCAGCAATATACTGAAATTCGTTCGCGAAATTTATTGCTCCGAACTTCGTCATCCGCGAGCCGAGATCATTGATTCCTGATCGTACTGTTTTCCCTTGATGGCATAGACAACATCGCATCGGCAAGCCGTACCCATCTGTACAGTTCGGAGATTGATGTCATTCGACTATTCCGTTCTGATGTACTTCAGGTTGTGCTTCGAGGAAAACCGAATTCGTTCCTCATTGCTATCGCAGCTCCCATTGAACAACAAAGGGCCGTTTGTCTCCGATATTCCGATTAAGCGGATCAACCATCCACCCTCCGCATCAATCCTGTTTGCCTCAAAAAGCGGCGCCCTGTCTACGGAATCCGCCGCCACATAGCGCAAGAGGTGCATTGGCACGATCGCCCGGGAAATCGATTCCGCCGGACTGTAGATTGCCACGTAACTTCGGTCTGGTCTCAAACCTTCACGTGGAGTGACTATTGCGTAACGGCCGCATAAATAGTCGAACTGCACCGCGCCGATCAATTCATCGGCAATCGGAATCAATACCAGAAAAATAAAAACCGACCACTTGGACAGCATGCGCTCCCAGCGATATTTAAAAAAATGATTCGTCAGCTCATCGACCCGCTTCGAAAAAGATATCATCGCACTTGCGACGACCCAAGCTACAATAACGCTCAGAAAAATTAACCCCGTCAAGATCGCCCCCAATCGATTTATCCGGCAAGGCCAAAGCTGATCGTCAAGACACGGCCTGATCACTCGTCGTGATAGCCATGATACTGTGGCTGAGGTCTGAGGACTGCCCCGAGCTGACCACGGCAGATCCTATTCCGGCGCAGCTGGTGAATTCCAGCGCCACGCGAGGAAACATCGCCAGATCGCCCCGTGCCAGATAGCGGCGGCAGTACGTATCGAGGCGCCGACGTATCGAGACAGCTGGCCAAATACGACAACCCCGCGCCTGCTTGCCCTTGCCGGCCTGAAGCGGTGCATAGCAGGGCATCCGACATTCGCGCTATGCCTGCCGGGATGCCGGCCTCGCCGCCGTGGCATGGCGCTCCGGCGCCGGAGATGGTGGATCGGAACGCATGACCGAGGCCGCAGGATCCCAATGCGCTCCTGGCACCGATGCGATCAACATGCGCGTGTATGCATGGGAAGGCGCGTGGAAAATGCGATTCCGCGTGCCATACTCCACCACGATGCCGTCCTTCATCACGGCAACGTGGTCGCACAATTGCGCGGCTACGCGCAGATCGTGCGTGATGAAAATCATCGACAAGCCAAGCTCGGCTTTCAGGCGGCCGAGCAATTTCAGCACCTGCGCCTGGACCGAGACATCCAGTGCCGATACGGGTTCGTCCGCAACCAGCACCTTCGGGTCCAGCGCCAGCGCCCGGGCCAGCCCGATCCGCTGGCGCTGCCCGCCGGAAAATTCGTGAGGAAAGCGAATGATCGCATCCGGATCCAGGCCCACCAGCAAGAACAGCTCCCGGGCGCGGCGATAGGCCTCGTCGCGGGGAACCCCCTGGGCGATGGGACCCTGCGTGACGATGTCGCCGACCCGCCGGCGTGGATTCAGCGAGCCAAAAGGATCCTGGAACACCATCTGCAGATGCAGGGCCAGCTTCCTCGCGCGAGGGCCATCCAGGCGTCCGGCCAGGTTGACGCCGCCGTACAGGGCCTCGCCGGCATCGGGCGCCACCAGCCGCATGATCGTGCGTGCCAGCGTGGATTTTCCCGATCCGCTCTCGCCCACGATGCCCAACGTCTCGCCCGCAGCAAGATCCAGCGACACATCCCGCAGGGCTGTCGTGGCGCCTTGGGCGTGGCGCAACCAGTTGCGCGAACGGTAGGTTTTCGTGAGTCCCCGCATCGACAGCACCGCAGACCTGCCCTGTGCGGGCGGATCCGACGGTGATGCCTCCTGAACGGGGAGAGAGAGCACAGGCACCGCCGCGATCAGCGAACGCGTATAGGGATGCCGAGGTCTGTCGAGCACCTCGCGGGCCGATCCCGATTCGACGATTTCACCATGCCGCATGACGGCGACCCGATCCGCGATCTCGGCCACGACCCCGAAGTCGTGCGTAATGAACAGCACGGCCGTGCCCTTGCGCCGCTGCAGTTCCCGGATCAGGCTCAGGATCTGCGCCTGCGTGGTGACGTCGAGCGCGGTGGTGGGTTCGTCGGCGATCAGCAAAGCCGGCTCCAGCGCCAGCGCCATGGCGATCATCGCCCGCTGGCGCTGGCCCCCGGACAATTCATGCGGCAGCCGCTTCGCCGCCGCGGCCGGCAATGGAATCTGCACGGCGTCCAGCAACTCCCAGACCTTGCGCCGGATCACGCTGCCGGACAAGCTGGTGTGGGTGCGGAACACTTCGGCAATCTGGTCGCCGATGCTCCTGAGCGGATTCAGCGCGGTCATGGGCTCCTGGAAGATCATGCCGATGCGCCTGCCGCGCCAACGTCGCATTTCCGATTCCGGCAGCGCGATCAGGTCCTGGCCGCCCTCCCAGAGCGCGCGCCCCGACGCCGCGCGCACGCCATCCGGCAGCAGGCCGAGCAACGCGCTGGCGCTCATCGATTTTCCGGAACCACTCTCGCCCACCATGCAAAGGATCTCGCCCGCATCAAGCGAAAAAGACACATTGCGAAGCGCGTGGGCGCGATCGGCGCCCGGCGGCAATGCGATCGTCAGGTCCTGGACGTCAAGAAGCCTAGTCATGGGAATCGGATCCGCCTCGCTGTTCAAAGACGTTGCCCGCCGCTGGCATCGATCTTCTGCCCCGTCACCCAGCGGCCTTCCGCGCTGGCGAGGAACGCCACGATATCGGCGATGTCCTGCGGTTGCCCGACGCGTCCGAGGGCCACGGTCCTGGCGATCGCCTCGCTCGCAACCGGATCGCTCGCCCGCTTGTTCAGGTCGGTGGCGGTCGCGCCGGGCAGGACGGCATTCACGGTGATGCCGCGCGCGCCAAGCTCGCTGGCGAGCAGCAGCGTGAGCGCTTCGAGCCCGGCCTTGGCCGGCGCGTAGACGCTCATCTCGGGGTAGGCGGCGCGGGTCCCGATCGAGGAAATGTTGATGATGCGCCCGCCGTCGCGCAACCACGGCAAGGCTTGCTGGATCAGGAAGAACGGCGTCTTGAGGTTGACCTGCATGACGCGGTCGTAGTCCGCGGCGGTCACCTCCCCGATCCTGGCGCGCAGCCCCACCCCCGCGTTGTTGACCAGAATGTCGAACGATGCCTCGCCCGTGCGTTGGCGAAGCGTCTGCCGCAGCGCGGCGACCAGCCCAGCCGCGGCATCGGCGTCGCCGAGGTCCGCCTGCAATGCAAAGGCCTGTCCACCGGCTTCCTCGATGCGGGCGACCACGTCCTCGGCCTGCGCGAGGGCGCGATGGTAGTGCACGGCGACGGTGGCGCCGCGATGCCCCAGCGCCAGTGCAATGGCGCGCCCTATCCCCCGGCTCGCACCTGTCACCAATGCGACCTTGCGATGCAGGTCCTGCGATGCGGCAGCGACATGGCTCATCGTGCGACACCTCCCGCGATGGCGGCATCCGCACTCCAGCCCTGCGTTGCCTCCAGGGCGCCGGCGCGCGCCAGCAACGCATGCCGATCCACCTTGTTGGTGCCGGCCCAGGGCAGTTCGGCCAGGAACTCGATGCGCCGCGGATGCTGGTAAGCCGGGCCGTGCCTCAATGCGTGCTGCTTGAGGGCCGCCACGGTGAGATCGCTGCCGGGCTGAAGCACCACGAAGGCAACCGGCACCGCTGCCCGCTCCTCGTCGGGCAGCGGCACCACGCTGGCCTGCCGCACCGCGGGGTGCGATTCGAGCAGTTTCTCGACCTCGACCGGATAGATGTTCTCGCCGGCACAGACGAACATGTCGTCCGCCCGCCCGACGAAATGGAAAAAGCCATTCTCGTCGCGCCGCATCACGTCGCCGCTGTAATACCAGCCATCCGCGAGCACGCTGGCGGATTTCTCCGGCAGCCGGTGATAGCCATGCATGACGGCGGGATTGCGCATGACGAGCACGCCGTGGTCGTCGTCCGGCCCGTCGACCAGCCGCACGGCATCCAGCGACAGCGGATAGCCGAGCGCCAGCGGCGGCGTGGGCAGCCCGTCCGGATGCGGGCCGAAGATGCTCGGGCCCGCCTCCGTCGTGCCGTAGCCGTGGGTGATACGCGCTTGCGGAAACGCCGCCTCGATGCGCGCGAGCAGGCCCGCGCTCATCGGCGCCGAGCCGAGCATCACGCGCTTGAGCGCCGAGAAATCGCGCCCCGCCAGCCGGCCCGGATCCTTTATCAGGCGCGCGAACATCGTCGGCACCGCGGTCAGCACGGAAATGCGATGGCGCTCGAGCGCATCGATGTAAGTCTCGACGTCGAACGACGGCAGGATGACCAGCAGGCTGTTGGTCGAGAACGCGCGCTTGGCCATGAACAGGCCGTTCATGTGAAACAGCGGCTGCGCGAGCAGATAGCGCTCCGCCTCCGGGCCGGCCGGCTTGGCATAGGTCGCGCCCAGCGCCCACAGCTGGCCTGCGTGCGTCAGCGGCACGCCCTTGGGGCGTCCGGTCGAACCGGAGGTGTACAGCATCTGGGCGACGGCCCCGGCATCCGGCACCACCGCGGCAAGGTCCGCGGGCCGGACCACGGCGGCGAAGCCGCTCGGGCCGCCGTCGTCGAAGTCGATTACCGGCACGCGTGCCGCGAGGCTGTCATGACGCTGCCGGTCGACAAAGGCCAGGACCACGTCGGCGTCGTCGAGCACGAAGTCGAGCACCTCCGCCGACTGCTTGATATTGACCGGCACGGCCACCAGACCGGCGCGCATGATGCCGAAGTAGGCAATCAGGTATTCGGCGCGGTTCAGCGACGCAATGGCGACATGCGCGCCGGGAGGGAAACCGCGCGCGCGCAGCGCCGCGGCGACGCCGTTCGCCAGCCGGTCGACCTCCTCATGCGAATACGATCGGGGGTGCGCGGCGTCGCGCAGGTCGACGATAGCGGCCGAGGTCAGATCGAGAGAGCGGTCGATCAGGTCGCCGAGATTGGTCCATTGCCGTGTCATGGGATGTGGAAGAATGAGGTTAGCGCCGGCGGAACGCCGGATTGAGCGCGTCGTTGAGACCGTCGCCGATGAGGTTCAGCGCGAGTACCGCCAGCATGATGGCGAGGCCCGGCACCGCGCAGATGTACCAGGAGGTGCGGATCAAGGTGCGGCCCTCGCCGATGAGGCGCCCCCAGCTGGCGACATTGGGATCGCCCAGGCCGAGGAAGGACACCACCGACTCGTAGAGGATCGCGCCCGCGACGACCAGCGAGCCCATCACCAGCACGGGCGGCAGAGCATTGGGCAGGATCTCGCCGAAGGCGATGCGCCAAGGCCCGAGGCCGTTCGTGCGGCACGCCTGCACGAACTCGCGGCCCTTGAAGGACAGGAACTGGCCACGCGTCAGGCGCGCGATTCCCGGCCAGGACACCAGCGCCACGGCAATGGTCGTGTTCTCGATATGGGGCCCGAGTATCGACACCACCGTCAGCACGAAAACCACATTGGGGATGATCTGGAACAGCTCGGTGACGCGCATCAGTATCTCGTCGATCCAGCCGCCGAACCAGGCTGCCGCGGCGCCCACCAACACCCCGAGCACGGTCGCCGCCAGGCTGGCGGCGACGGCTACCAGCAGCGTGGCGCGGGCGCCATGCACGAGCATGGCTGCCATGTCGCGGCCAAGCGAGTCGGTGCCAAGCGGGAACAGCCGCGATTCGAACGGCCATAGTTCGGGCGCCCCCACGATGCGCAGCGGCTTGGCCGGGTACCACAGGCCCGCGCACAGCGCCGCCGCCACGATGGCGAGAAGGATGATCGCGCCCAGCATCGCGCCGCGATTGCGCGCGAACTGGCGCCATGCGCCGCTGCCGGCAATGCGGCCGGTGTCCGCCGGCGCCAGCGGGGAACCGGCGGCCGTCATCGGATCTCCTTCGCCATGCGTGGGTCGAGCCGCGTGTAGAGGATGTCGACAACGACGTTGGCGACCACCACGAACACGGAACACAGCAACAGCATGCCCAGCACCACCGGATAATTCCGGCTCATGACGCCGTCGAACAGCACGCCGCCGATCCCGGGCCAGCTGAACACCGCTTCGACGACGATGCTGCCGCCGAGCAACGCGCCGATCTGCAGGCCAAGCAAGGTCACCACCGGCAGGATGGCGTTGCCCACCATGTGCCCGACGATCACGCGGGCGCGCGTCAGGCCCTTCGCGTAGGCCGTGCGCACGAAGTCGTTGCGATGCACTTCCAGCATCGACGCGCGCATCACCCGCGCATAGGTGGCGGCGTAGAAAAGACCCAGCGTGACGGCGGGCAGCACCAGGTGGCGCAGGATGTCCAGCGCGGTGCCGAGCGGGCCGAGGTCGGCGCCGATCGTCGTCATGCCGCCCACCGGAAACCAGCCGAGCCTCACCGAGAACAGCACGATCAGCATGATGCCGAACCAGAAGCTGGGCGCGGCGAAGCACACCACCGCGGCGACCGAGACCAGCGTGTCCCACCACGTATTGACCTTGACCGCCGCGACGATGCCCGCCGTCACGCCCACCAGCACCGCAATCGCGATGCTGCTGAGCATCAGAATCAGCGTGGCGGGCAGGTGCGCCGCGATCACGTCGAACACCGGGAGATTGTGGCGGTACGAGTAGCCGAGGTCCAGGTGCGCGACGGCGCCGATATAGTGCAGCAGTTGCTGCCACACCGGCTTGTCCATGCCGTAGGTGACGCGCAGCCGTTCGATCAGGGCGGGGTCCGTGACCTGCTGCTCGGCGGTCATCACGTCCAGGAAGCTGCCGGGCACCAGCTGAATCAGGACAAAATTGAGCACCACCACGCCGAGCACCAGCGGCACGGCCTGCAGCAGGCGGCGCAACAGCAGACGCGCTACCATGTTCGCCCCACCTTCATTGCGCCAGCCACACGTCGTTCAGGGATTCGCCCTGGACATTGGCGCCGGTGGAGAAATCGCGCACCTTCGTACCCGCCAGCGTGAACGACTCGATCTCGACCAGCGGCACGA
Source organism: Cupriavidus sp. WS (assembly GCF_000395345.1). Classification (NCBI taxonomy): domain Bacteria; kingdom Pseudomonadati; phylum Pseudomonadota; class Betaproteobacteria; order Burkholderiales; family Burkholderiaceae; genus Cupriavidus; species Cupriavidus sp. WS. The sequence continues at coordinate 27,718 of NZ_AQPL01000027.1, forward strand.
TCGGCACATCGGTCGACGCCAGCCGCGCGAACTCGTGCGCGAGCTTCTTGCGCAGTTCCGGATTGGTTTCGATGCTGAGCTTTTCGACCAGCGCATCCATGGCCGGGTTCGAGTAGCCGGTGGCGTTGCGGAAGGCGGCGCCCTTGACGATGCCGTCGCTGGTGAAGAACTGCGTGACGACCGGCACCAGTTCCAGCGGCGCGGTGAAATTCGACACGGCGATATCGTAGTCGTAGTCGCCGTATATCCGCTTCAGTGCCGTGGCGCGGTCGACGGAGTCCAGGCGAACGGCAATGCCGACGTCTTCCAGGGCCTGCTTCAGGTATTGGCCAAGCTTGGCGTTTTCCTCGAACCATGCCGCCGCCAGCAGATTGATCGTGAAACGGCTGCCGTTCTTGCGAGGCAGTCCGGCGGCGTCGAGCAGCGCCTCCGCCTTCTTCGGATCGAACGGATACTTCGGCACATCGTCGGTGAAAAAGATCGGGTTGCTGCGGAAGATCGGAGACACCGCCGGTTTGCCGCGGCCGAAGTAGATTGTGTCGACGATGAACTTGCGGTCGATGGCGTGCAGGATCGCCTGCCGCACTTCACGGCGCTTGACGATCTCGCGGCGCTGGTTGAACTCGGCGGTGACCGTCCATGCCGAGTTCTCGTAGCCCTTGGTATCGGCGACGACCTTGCCGGTCTTGAGCAGCCGCGCGACGTCGCGCGCGGGCACCGGATTCGAGTAGGCAAGGCCGAGCTCGCCCGTTTCCAACGCCGCCGCGCGCGACGCGGGGTCGCCCCACCAGCGCACGATCAGCTTGTCCAGGTAGGGCTCGCCACGGTTCCAGTACTGTTCGTTGCGCTTGTACTCGACATGGCTGCCGCGCACCCATTGCCCGTACTTCCAGGGCCCGGTACCCACCGGCGCGTTGTTGAGCGGATTGGTGATGAGGTCGCGTCCCGCGTACAGGTGCCTGGGCACCACCAGCTGGTACTGGCCGGCCAGCACGGACTTGAGGAAGAACTCGGGCACCGGCTTGCTGAAGATCAGCTTCACGGTGTAGGCATCGGGTGCCTCCACCGTTTGCAGCGCCTTCAGGGCGATGCCGGCCGAAATCGGCTTCCAGTGTTCCTGCACGTTGTACACCACGTCGGCCGAAGTGAACGGCTTGCCGTCGTGCCAGCTCACGCCCTGGCGCAGTTTGATGGTGTAGGTCTTGAAGTCGGCCGAGGCATTTACCTCGGTCGCCAGCACCGGCTGGAACGACAATTGGCTGTCGATCTTGAGCAGGCGCTCGAGAATCTTGGTGGAGGTCTGGAACGGGCTCGACCCGCCGCCGCCCGGCACGAACAGGGCTTGCGGCTCCAGGCCGCCCCAACTGGCCACCAGGGTGCCGCCGCGCCGGGCCTGCGCCGCCGCGGCCCATGCGGCCGTGGGCATGCCCAGTCCGACCAGCATCGTGCCGGCCGTATTGGTAAGAAACGAACGTCGGGACAGGCCCGTGATCTTGCTCATGGAACACTCCGAATCATGCATGCGTTGCGGTGCCGCTACCGGGCGGCCGGCAATGTTGAATAGCTGGCGCGTCCGATCGCGAGAAGGACGCCCTCCCCGTTGAGCAGCTCGACGTCGGCCACGCCGACGCTGCGGCCATGACGCCGGACGGTGGCCACCGCGACCAGATCGGTCTGGATTGCCGGACGCAGGTAGTCGACGCGAAAGTTGATGGTGGGCAGGCCGCGGCCGGCGAGCATGCCGACGGCGAAGTCGCCCACCGTATCGATGATCGCGGCGAGCGGTCCGCCATGCCATTGGCCGGTGCCGGCGCCGCGCTCGAACCCGGGCTGGAAAGGCACGCTCACCGTGAGCGTCTGCGCCGCATGGTCGACGCGGGTCACCGTCATCCCCAGCGAGGCGATGAACGGCGAATCGTCAAAGGCGCGCTGGATCTGCGCTTGCGTGAGAAGCGTGCTCATGCGCCCACCAGGACCTTGCCTGTCACCTGGCGGTTCTCCAGCGAGGCGAGCGCCTGGGCACCCGCTGCGAGCGGCCATTTGCGGTCGATCAGGACGCGCAGGCGCTTGCGCTGGACGAGGTCGAGCAGTTCGTGCAGGTCTTCGCGCTCCCAGCCGTTGGAGCCGCGGATCTGCAGCTCGAAGGTCCAGATATAGCGGATGTCTTCCTTGGGATCGAAGCCGGCCGTCGCGCCGCACGTCAGCAGGCGCCCGCCGAGGCGCAAGGCGCGCAGCGACCTGACCCAGGTATCGCCGCCGGTGAAGTTCACCACCACGTCCACGCCGCCCCGGTTGGCGGCGCCGCGGCGGCGGGCTGGCTTGCCGAACTTCTGCTGGATCGCGGTGAGGAAGTCCTCCTCCGTATAGAGGATGACGTGGTCGGCGCCGAGTTCGCGCAGGCGTTCGGCTTTCTCCGCCGAACCGGCGCAGGCAATGACCTCCGCTCCCGCGAGCTTGGCAAGCTGCACGGCGCAGACCCCCACGCCGCCGCTGGCGCCGAGGATCAGCACCCGTTCGCCCGGGGCCACCTGCCCCACGCGATTCATCATGCGCAGCGCCGTGCCGTAGGCCACCGGCAGCGCCGCGGCTTCGTCGTAGCTCACGCCTTCCGGCAGGCGGATCAACTGGTGCTCCGGCACGCGGCATAGCTCCGCCAGCCCGCCGTGGATGGTTTCGCCGACCAGCCCGCCGTTTACCCGGTCGATGGGATCGACCAGCACGCGATCTCCCGGTTGCCAGTCCGTCACGCCGGGCCCGACCGATGCGATCTCGCCCGCCACGTCCAGGCCGATGATGACGGGAAATGGCAGATTGATGCCGGGCATGCCGCGGCGAGTAAACACGTCGTGATAGTTGAGCGAGGACGCCCCGACGCGCAGCACCACTTCGCCGGGGCCTGCAACCGGGTCGGGGAATTCGGTTTCGAGCCGCAGCTTGTCGTTGCCGCCATGCTCGCGCAGTACGATGGCTTTCATAGGATGGGGATGAGAAGGAAAGAGGGAAACCGGGCTCGCCGCCCTGCCGCCTGGCGATCGGCCTATTGCCAGCCGGCGAGCCCGTCCAGCGCCTGCGCCGTGATCTGCAGGCCGTGGCGGACGACGCTGCGGCGCCACACTGCGGAGTACGGCACGAACGCGTCGCGCAGGTCGTCGCGCAACAGCGCGTCGCGCTGCGCATCGGGCGCGAGCGGCGCCTTGAAGCGCAACCACTGATCCAGCCGCGTGGACAGCGACGTATTCGGTCCGCGCGTGCCGAACTCCACCACCGCGCCTACCATCGGCCGCCCACCCAGGAAGCGCTCGACGCCGTTGAAGACGAGTCCCTGGTAGTTCGGACGCGCGAGGCCATGGGGCCGTTGGCGCAAGATCCGGTCCCCGCCCCACCAGCGCGCGGCTTCCCGCTGCAAGGCACTGCCTTCCTCGTTGAAGCAGAGGAAGAACGGTTCGGCATAGTCGCCGATGCCCGTGTGCCAGTCGATGAAACCAACGCGTTCCGCCTGCGCCAGCTGGGCATCGACGATCTGCTGCAGCACGCGGTTGGACCATTCCCGCCCGCTGCCGCCATACACCAGGCCCTCGGGATGGGTGTACTGGCCGCTTGCCAGCACGTTGAACAGCGCGTCGGCGCCGTGCCTGTCCCGGAATGCCTCGGTGGCAAGGACGGCGTCGGCGAGAGCATCGCGGTCCCATTGCCCCGGAATCAGCCGCTCGTGCAGCTCGGCATAGTCGGCATTGCCGGGATAGGGCGCATCGTGGTCGACGAAGTTGCGGTTCAGGTCCACGTTGTTCTCCGTGGTCCGGGTCGCGTGGGCAAAGCCGTATGGGTTCAGCCCGTGGATCAGCGTCACCGCGACACCGGCCGGCAGCTGCCGCGCCGCCGTCGCCAGCCAGGCCACCTGCACCGCCGACCCGGCGGCGCCTTCAAGACCGTGCGTGCCGCTGATCGCCAATAGCTGGCGAGGCGCGCTCGCCGCCCCTATGCGGGCCACGTCGATGCTCAACACCTCGCCGCCGGGGCCTCTGGCGGTCGGGTGCGCATGGGTGGTCTGCTCGGCCTCCGCACGAGACGCCGCCTCGCGGAAGCGTTCGCGAGCCGCCACGTAGCCGGTGGCGAAATAGTGCCAGTAATCGAGCTCCGTGCTCATCGCGCGGCCTCTTCCACGAACTGCAGGGCGACGCCGAACGCGTCCCCGGCCAGCACGCGCACGGAGCCATCGGCAAGCGTGGCCGACGGCACGCCATTCTCCGCCAGCGTGGCGCGCAGCCGCGCGAGCGAACTGGTCTGCAGGATCAGCGCCACATTGCGTTCGCTGCCGTCGTCGGTCGTGGCGACCGGGCCGAAGCGCCGCTCGGCCTGCGCCGGCGTCACGAACTCCACGCGCGCCCGGCCCGCCTGGAAGACGCGGCCACCGGCTTCGGCAGCCGATACCGCCTTGCGGTCGAACAGCGTTTCGTAGAGCGCGACGGTCTGCTCCGGCGACGCCGAGGCAATCACGAAACCGACGATGTCGGTGACCCCGTTGGGATGCGCGCGCCATTCATCGCGCCAGACCAGTTCAGGGGTGAAGTGGTGGCAGAAGAAGGTACGGCCGTTGCGCACGAGTTCCACGCCAAGGCGCACGGTGCGAAAGCGCGCTTCCCGCACCGCATCGGGAAGGTTGACTGGCCGGCCGAACTCGGCCGGCGGCTCGACCGCGAGGCCTCCGGCGCGGATCGCGTCATACAGTCCCAGCGAGTCGGTGGTCTTGAACACGAGACCCGTGAGACCCAGCGGCGCTTCGACTACCTCTGGACGCTGGATCGTCTTGCCGGTCTCGTAGCCAAGCAGTTCGAGGTAGTTCTCGCCAAAGATGGCGAGATGATTGCTGCTGCCGAGCGAATGGTGCCCACGCTCGGTCGGCGCAAAGCCGAGCTTGCGATAGATGGCCAGCGCGTCGTCGAGCTGCTCCTTGACGTTGATGACGACATGATCGAGCACGGGAGCGGGAATCTTGCTCATTGCGCGCTCCACGCCAATGGGGAAAAGAACACAGGACGATGCGACACGGCGGCTCCGGGACGGCGGACAGAATTTCGAATGCTACGAGCCCCGGCCGTTCTGGCGAACTGACCATTTTCTCTATGTTTATCAAGCCGGCGCGGCACTTGGGCCGCCCAGCTGACCTGCCTAGCTGAGCCGCCCAGCCGGCGCGCGGCCAATGCGCGGTGGGCGGCCCAGACCACGCGGCGAACAGATGTGCTTTTGACAAAAACTTCGTTGGCCGCCCCTGTCGGCGGAACTAAGCTTTGCTGCTCACCGTGGGCGCCGCAGTGCCAATCTGTAAGCCGCTCACAAGTCAGGGAGCTGCACGCCAATGACCGCAATGACCGGAATGACTGATCTGCCAGCGAGGCCCGCTCGCGTCGCCATGCCCGCGTCGCGGGACGACACCGATGCGGGCAGCCAGGGCCTGGCCGCGTACACCAGCATCCGGCGCGATATCTTGTCGTGCCGCCTGATGCCGGGCGCCACGGTGACCGAAGCGGAGCTGATGGCCGCCTATGGGTTCGGCAAGAACAGTTGCCGGATCGCATTGACGCGCCTGGCCCACGAGCGCCTGGTGCGATCCCGCCCGCGCAAGGGCTACCAGATCGCACCGATCACGGTGAAGGATGTGGAGGAGGTCTTCGCGCTGCGCGTGCAACTGGAGCCGATGGCCGCCCGGCTGGCGACCCGCCGCGTCGACACCCGCCTGCTGCACCGCCTGGAGGCGGCCTGCCGGGTGGAGCACGTGGGGCCGCTGCCGGACCGCATCGATGTCTTCATGGACGCCAACAAGCAGTTTCATCTCGCCATCGCCACGGCGACGGGCAACGAGCGGCTGCTGCGCACGCTGTCCGGACTGATGGATGAAATGTCCCGGCTGGTTGCGCTCGGGTTCAACGTGCAGCGCGTCAAGCCTGAAATCAAGCATGACCACAACGCCATGATCAAGGCCTTCGAGGACCACGACGAAAAGGCCGCGGAGACGATTGCGCGCCGCCATATCGAGACGTTCCGCGCGCAAACGCTGGAGAAGGTCTACGCCAGCCTGTCGCAGGCGGGCACCTACCTGCCTCTGCTGGCGGTGAGGGATGGCAAATGATCGCCGTGCCCGAAACATTGCCCGATGCCCTGCTGCGTGCCGGCCCGGCACCGGCCCTCGAAACCGCGGGCGTCGCCAAGCGCTTCGGCGCCGTCACCGTGCTGGAGAGCATCGACCTCACCGTGCGCACCGGGGAAGTGCTGGCGCTGGTCGGTCCTTCGGGCTGCGGCAAGAGCACGCTCCTCAACATCCTGTCGGGCCTGCTCGCGCCGGACGCGGGGCGCTTCACGGTCGGTGGCGTGCCGGCCGCGCAGATCGCCGACTGGCGCCGTATCGCCTACATGTTCCAGGAAGACCGCCTGCTGCCGTGGCGAAGCGTGCGCGACAACGTCGCCTTCGGCCTGGAAGGCACGAATCTGTCCCGCGCCGCGCGCCATGCGCGCGCCCGCGAGATGCTGCGCCTGGTCGGCCTCGAATCGCATGCCGGCGCATGGCCGCACGAACTGTCGGGCGGCATGCGCAGCCGGGTGGCCCTGGCCCGCAGCCTGGCGGCGGAGCCGTCGGTGCTGTTGATGGACGAGCCCTTCTCCAAGCTCGATCCGCAAACGCGCTCGCAGATGCATGACGAACTCCTGCGCATCCAGGCAGGCAGCGGCATGACGGTCGTGTTCGTGACCCACGACATGGAGGAAGCCGTCGTCCTGGCCGACCGGGTGGTGCGGCTCGCGGCGTGGCCGGGGCGCGTGATCGACGTGATTGCGCTGGACCGCCTGGCCCGGCCGCGCGTGCCGACCTCCCCCGCGGTTGCCGAGCAGATCCGCGTACTGCGGTCCAGGCCCTGAAGGAGAAAGACTACGATGCCCAGGAGATTCGCGACCCTGTTGGCCCAGCGCCTGCTGCTTGCCGGCGTCATCCTGCTGGCCTGGTGGATCGGCGCGGCGCGCCTGCCGTCGTTCGTCCTGCCCGGCCCCGGAAAGGTGGCCCTGGCGCTGGTATCGCTATGGCACAGCGATACCTTCGCGCAGGACGTGGCGGCCACTTGCCAGCGCGTGATGCTGGGTTTTGCCATCGCCACCGTCATCGGCACGCTGCTGGGACTCGCGCTGGGCGCCAGCCGCGTGCTCGCCCGATTCTTCGATCCGCTGCTGACGCTGTTCAATACCGTTTCCTCCGCCATCTGGGCGATCTTCGCCATCATCTGGTTCGGCATTTCCGACGCAACCACGATCTTCGTGGTCTTCATGACCGCCATGCCGCTGATCCTGACCAACGTCTGGCAAGGCGCGCAGACCGTGGACATGCAGTACGTGGACCTGGCGCGCAGCTTCCGGATGTCGCGCGCCCGGATATTGCTGAAGATCTACGGCCCGACCATCCTGCCGCACTTCTTCGCCGGTGCCCGGCTGGCCTTCGGCTTCGGCTGGCGGGTGTCGCTGGTGGCCGAGACCATCGGCGCGTCCAGTGGCATCGGCTACCGGCTGCGCCAGGCCGCCGACCTGGTGCAGACCGACCAGGTCTTCGCCTGGACCGTCCTGCTCGTCGCCCTGATGCTGCTGCTCGAAGGCGGCGCGCTCAAACCCCTGGAGCGGTGGCTGTTCCGATGGAAGTTTCCGTCGCGTCCGGCGCCCGCCCTGACCCCATTTCCCGTCCCACAAGGATAACCATCGTGCGCAAGCTCTTCGCCGCGGCCCTGGCCGCCACCTCAATGATCGCCGCGTCCGCCATCACGGCTGGCCCGGCTCGCGCCGCGGATACCGTGCGCATCGGCTACTGGACCAGCGGCGTCAGCCTGGGCTACGGCTCGGTGCTGGAATCGAAGGACTTCCTCGCCAAGCGCGGCATCAACGCCGAGTTCGTGCATTTCCCGGACGTCAACGCGCCGCTGCGCGCGCTGGCCTCCGGCTCGATCGACCTGGCCTTCGGGGCGCCGGTGGCCGGCGTGTTCGGCACCGCCGCCTCGGGCGTGCCGATTCGCATTTTCGCCGCGACCCAGCCAGCGGACGTGCAGTTCGTGGTGCCCAAGGACTCGCCGATCCGCACGCTCGCGGAGCTCAAGGGCAAGAAGATCGGCATGTCGCCCGCGGGGTCCTCGGTGGCCGTGATCGCGGGGGCCATACTCGCCGGCAACTACCAGATCAAGAGTTCGGATTTCTCGCTGGTGGGCGGCAACGAATCGCGCCTCGCCCAGTTCCTGGTGCAAAAGCAGGTGGATGGCGCCGCGCTGCGCTCGGTCACCGTGGCCCAGCTGGGCGACGAACTGCCGGTGCGCCGGCTGAGCAGCTTCGCCGAGGAATGGAAAAAGCTGACCCGCTCCGATGCGGTGCCCTATATCGGCGTTGGCGCGGTGCGCGCCGAATTGGTGGAGAAGCAGCCGGAGGTGGTCGCCCGCGTCATCGCCAGCCTGCGCGACACGCTGGCGTGGGGCAACACGCACCGCGAAGAGGTGGTGCAGATCCTGCGGAAGAAAGCCAACCTGCCGGAAGACGACGCCAGGACCTATGTCAGCCTGTGGAACGAGATGAATCGCGTGGCGTTCGAGCCGGCGGACATCGCCACGCTCAAGCGCCAGCATGCCGTGTTCACCGAGTCGGGGCTGGTCAAGGGCGACATCACGGACGAACTCTTCGCCACCAGGCCCTACCAGTTGGCCAACGGGCTCAAGTAGGCGGACGCGGCGCAGCGCGGACGAGACACACAACGCAAGAACACACGACACCAAGAGAAAGGAAACATCGCGTGAGTCAGACAATGCAAGCCCTTGTGCTGGAGGCACACGGCACTCTGGAACAACTGCAACTGGTGCATGACAAGGCTGTGCCGCAGGCCGGCCCGGGCCACGTCGTCATCCGGGTAGGCGCATCGTCGTTCAATTACCACGACGTCTTCACCGTCCAGGGCATGCCGGGCATCAAGGTCCCGCTGCCCGTGGTGATCGGTCTCGACCTCGCCGGCACCATCACCGAGGTCGGCGACGGCGTGGCCGGCTGGAAGGCCGGCGACCGCGTCCTGGTCAACCCGTTGAAGCCGGGCGTCGGCCTGATGGGGGAGATGGTGGACGGCGGCATGGCCCAGTACGCCCGCGTGGACGCGGCGCAGTTGATCGCCCTGCCGGATGCGGTGACGTTTGCCCAGGCGGCCGCCTTGCCGGTGGCCTACGGCACCGCCCATCGCATGCTGTTCACGCACCGGACCGTGAAGGCCGGCGACAAGGTGCTGGTGCTGGGCGCCAGCGGCGGCGTCGGCACAGCGACGGTGTTGCTGGCCAAGTTGCTGGGCGCCGAGGTCATCGCCGCGGCTGGCAGCGACGAGAAGGCGCAGCGCCTGCTGGAGCTGGGCGCCGACCATGTCATCAACTACCGCGAGACCGACTTTGCCAAATGGGTGATCGCCAGGTACGGCAAGCCGCAGCGCCGCACCCACGAAGGCGGCGTGGACGTGGTGGTGAACTTCACCGGTGGCGATACCTGGCTGCCTTCGGTCAAGAGCCTCAAGCGAGGCGGCACCCTGCTGGTCTGCGGCGCCACCGCGGGTCACGACCCGAAGGAAGACCTGCGCTATGTGTGGAGCTTCGAGTTGAACATCAAGGGCTCCAACAGCTTCTACGAGGCTGACCTGAAAGCGCTGCTGGAACTGGTCGCCGCGGGACGCCTCGACCCGGTGATCGATCGCGTGCTGCCGCTCGCGCAGGCCGCGGCAGGACTAGCGCTGATCCGCGACCGCGCCGTGCTGGGCAAAGTGGTGGTAGCACCCTGAACCGCCAACGCGCCGTCAAGGCGATGCGCCTGCCCTCCTGAATGCCAAGAAAATCATCATGAACGACACCGTTTCCCCGGCGCTGCCCAGCGCCGAAGCCATCCAGGCCAAGCTGCTGCGCGGCCCCTATCATCAATGGCTGGGCCTGCAGGTCCTCTCCGTCGGCCACGGCGAAATCACGCTGAGCGCAAAGTTCCGCGACGAGTGGGTGGTCAATCCCGATCTGGGCTACATCCACGGCGGCATTCTTGCCGCGCTGGTGGACCTGGCTGCCGACTGGGCCCTGGTATCGCATACCGGCAAGGGCGTGCCCACCATCGACTTGCGCGTGGACTACCACCGTGCCGCACGCGGCGACCTCAAGGTGGTAGGGAAAGTCATCAAGAACGGCCGGCAGGTCTGCGTGGCGGAAGCCAGCGTCTTCGACACCAACGGCGAACTGGTTGCCAGCGGCCGGGGCGTCTATGCCACGCCCGCACCCGCGGCACGTACCGGCGATGCCTGATGGCGGCGCCAATGGACATCCCTCGCGCAAACGCATCGGCGCAATGCGCGTCCGCCCTGGAGGCACCGCAATGAGCGATAGTGAAAGCCGGAACCTGGGCCGGGTCATTGCCCGCCAGGCCGACCGTGACAGCATTGCCTTGATCGGCGTGAATGCTGGCCAGCAGGACACACTGCACAGCTTCGGCGAGATCGACGACCGCGCCGATGCGCTGGCGCGAGGCCTGCTCGCCCGAGGCTATGCCCCGGGCGAACGCATCGCGCTGCTCGGCGTGAACTCGGTGGACTATGTGGTCTGCCTGCTCGGCATCCTGCGCGCCGGGCTGGTGGCCGTGCCGGTCAACTTCAAGCTCCCGCAGGACCTGATCGGCTACATCCTGGCGGATAGCGGCGCCCGGCTGATCCTGTGCGATGCCGAGCGCAGCGCCCGCGTGCCGGCCGGCGTGCCCGCGTGCGTGTTCGGCACGCCGGACTTCGCGGCGCTGCCGAATCCCGGGCCGTTCACGGCGGTCGAACCGGAAGCGCGGGACGTTGCCTTCCTGCTCTATACCTCGGGTTCCACGGGGCGGCCCAAGGGCGTGCTGCTCAGCCATGCCAGCCATCTCTGGGTGGTGCGCACGCGGCAACAGGCCACGCCGCTGGAGCGCGAGCGCGTGCTGATCGCGGCGCCGCTCTATCACATGAACGCGCTGGCCCTGATCCTGCTCACGCTGGCCAGCCATGCGCCCGCGGTGCTGTTGCCGCAGTTCGACGCGCGCGCCTACGTAGCGGCCATTGGCCGTTACCGCTGCACGTGGCTGACCGCCGTGCCGCCGATGATCGCCATGATGCTGCGCGAGCAGCAGGCGCTGGCCTCGACCGACCTGGGTTCGGTGCGCGTGGTGCGCATGGGCTCCGCGCCGGTCAGCGCCAGCCTGCTGGAGCAGATCCGCGACCTGCTGCCCAATGCCCGCGTGCTCAATGCCTATGGCACCACCGAAGGCGGCCCGGTGGTATTCGGCCCGCATCCGGCCGGACTGCCGACGCCGCCGCTGGCCGTGGGCCATGCCCACCCGGCCGTGCGCCTGCGGCTGGTCGACGAGCAAGGCCGCGAGGCCGACGAGGGCGTACTCCAGATCCGCAGCCCCGGCTTGATGCTCGGCTATCACCGGCGCCCCGGGCTTGCCCCGTTCACAGACGATGGCTACTACGTGACGGGAGACATCTTCCAGCGCGACGCCGACGGCTTCCATACCTTCGTCGGCCGCCGGGACGACATGTTCGTCAGCGGCGGGGAGAACCTCTATCCCGGCGAGATCGAGAAGGTGCTGGAACGCCATGCTGCCGTCCACCAGGCCAGCGTGGTGCCGGTGCCCGACGACGTCAAGGGCACCAAGCCGGTCGCCTTCGTGGTTGCGCGCGCCGGCGTTCCCGCTCCCTCGGAGCAGGAGCTCCGGGCGTTCGCGCTTGCCAACCTGGCGGCGTACCAGCACCCGCGCCGCATCTGGTTCATCGACTCGCTGCCGCTGGCGGCAACCCAGAAGATCGATCGCCGGGTCCTGACGGACGAGGCGCTACGCCGCCTTGGCAAGGACTGATACCGCGCCGCCGCGCCATCCACGGAGAAGCGGCGCGCCGACCACTACACGAGGAATCAATCGATGCACACTCCGACAGCATTCGCAGCCACCGCCGCGGCCATCTTCGCCGGCCTGCTGCTGGCCGCCACGCCCAGCCACGCTCTGGACGAAGTCACGGTCGCGCTGGCCATACCGCCGGCCGTGCACGACGGCGCGCCGTACGCCGCGGCCGAGGCACTCGGCTTGTTCAAGGACGCCAACCTCAGCGTCAAGACCATCGTGTTCCAGGGCGCCGGCGCCCTGCTGCCCCAGGTGGCGGGCAAGCGCGTGACCTTCGGCTACCCCACGTCGGAGCCCGTGATCGCAAGCTACTTCTCCGGCAAGGACCCGCTGCCGCTGCGCTATTTCTACAACGGCGTACCGGCCAACACGATGGAATTTGCCGTGCTCGCGGATTCGCCCATCCGCACGCTGGCCGACCTGAAGGACAAGAAGATCGGCGTCGGCGCGCTGACCTGGGGCACCATCCCCGGCGGACGCGCGGCGCTGCGGGTGGCCGGGCTGGAGCCGGGCAAGAACGTGGAATACGTCGCGGTCGGCGCGCTCGGCGCGGGGTTCCAGGCCCTGCGCTCGCACCAGATCGACGCGCTGAACTTCAACAGCAGCTGGGATGACCTGCTGGAGCTCTCCGGCACCAGGATCCGCCGCCTTGCCTATCCGGCGGTGTTCCAGGAGGCCGCGGGCAACGGGTTCATCGCGCACGTGGACACCCTGCGCGACCAGCCCGACCTGGTGAGACGCTTTGGCCGCGCCTACACGCAGGCACAGTACGCATGCGAGGCCAATCCGGTGTTCTGCGTGAAGGCGTTTTGGAAGCAGAACCCGGAGGCGAAGCCGGCAGGCGACGAAGCCAGGAACCTGCGTGAGGCGGCCGAACTGCTGAGCCGCCGGCTGCAGCGCGTCCTGCATACACCGGCCGGCACCGCGCGCGTGCCGGGACAGTACGACGTGGCCGCCATTCAGCGGGGCATCGAGGCAATGGCGAAGGCCGGCGAGTACCCGAGCGCGGACGTGCCCCTGCAGAAAATATTCTCCAACGAGTTTGTGCCCGCCTTCTCCGATTTCGACCATGCCGCGCTCATTCGCCGGGCAAAGGCGGCACAATGAGCGCCGCCGCCCGCATCGAGATCACCCCGGCCGATGGCCTGGTGGACCAGCCGCGCCGCATCGTGGCATACGGCTTCGCGCCCGCGGCCGAGGTTGTGGTGCAGGCCTCGCTCGCCCCCGCTGACGGCAGTCTCTGGCAAAGCCGCGCCACCTTCGTGGCCGACGCGCGGGGGACCGTTTCCGTGGCGGACACCGCCCCGATCGCCGGCGACTGGCAGGAAGCCGATCCCGCCGCCCCGGTCTGGGCCATGCGCCGCACGCGGCTGCCCGCGCGGCCGGAACTCGGCGAGGATACCGCGCCGCTTCGGGTCGCCGTGTCTGCGAGCGCCGCCGACGGAACCGTCGCCCGGGCCGAGTACCTGCTGCGCTTCGTCGCGCCCGGCGTGACCCGCCGGGCCGTGGCCGAGGATGGATTGAGCGGGACGCTGTTCCTTCCCTCCGGCGCGGGTCCGCATCCCGCCGTGGTGGTGCTGGCCGGTTCCGGTGGCGGCATGCACGAGCAGCGCGCCGCGCTGTATGCCGCGCATGGTTATGCCGCGCTGGCACTCGGTTATTTCAAGGCTCCGCGCAGGCCGGACCACATCTCGGATACGCCGCTGGAGTATTTCGAAGCGGCACTGCGCTGGGTGCGCGACCACCTGCGGCCGGCAAACGGATTCATCGCGGTATCGGGTGTCTCGCGCGGGGGAGAACTGGCGCTGCTGCTGGCTTCGCGGTTTCCCGAACTGGTTTCGGCGGTCGTCGCCTACGTGCCGAGCGCGGTGGTCCATGGCACGCTGCGCGCCGGCCGCCCCGGCCAGCCGCCCGACGACACCGCCTGGACCTGGCGCGGCGAGGCGCTGCCCAACATCTGGCGCGGCAACCCGCAAGCCGACTGGACCGCATTCAACGCGGCACCCGCGCCCGGCCAGGCCGTGCGCCAGGCGGCCGCCTTCCTCAGCGTGCTGCGCGACCCGGCCCACGCCGCGGCGGCGCGGATCCCGGTGGAACGCATCCGCGGGCCGGTATTGCTGATTTCGGGCACTGACGACGGCTTCTGGCCATCGACGCTCTACTGCGAGCAGATCGCGCGGCAGCTACGCGAGCACGGGCATGGCTGGCCGGTGGAACACGTCGTGGGCGACGCCGCGGGACATGCCATCGGCCTGCCGCAGTTGCCCGCCACGCTGATCGCCAAGCCACACCCGGTAGCCGGGCTGGTACTGGACGGCGGCGGGACGGCGGCAGCCAACGCACTAGCCAGCGCGCGATCGTGGACCCGCGTGCGCGCCTTCCTGGCGCAGGCGGCAAGCGCCACGGCACAGCCATGACGGTATCCCCGACGAGTGCGCCCGCGCTGGAATTTTCCGGCGTCGGCGTGACATACCCGACCCGGCGCGGCCATACCGAGGCGCTGGCCGACATCGATCTCACCATCGCTCACGGAGAATTCGTCGCGCTGCTCGGCCCGTCCGGTTGCGGCAAGTCCACGTTGCTGCGTCTCGCCACGGGGCTGCTGGCGCCGACAAGAGGCACCATCGGACTGGCCGGCCATCCGGTCAAGGGACCGAGCCGCGGGACCGGCGTCGTTTTCCAGAAACCGCACCTGCTGCCATGGAAGAGCGTGCGCGACAACGTGCTGTTGCCAGCCAGCACGCTCGGCCTGGACCCCCGGGCGAGCCGCGCCCGCGCCAACGAACTGCTCGAGCGCGTCGGCCTGACGGCGTTCGCCGATGGCTTCCCCTTCGAGTTGTCGGGCGGCATGCAGCAACGCGTGGGCATTGCGCGCATGCTGCTGCCCGATTCCGCCCTGCTGCTGATGGACGAGCCCTTCGCCGCGCTCGACGCGCTCTCGCGCGAGACGCTGACCTTCGAATTGCAGAAGATATGGAGCGTGCAGCGCAAGTCGGTCCTCTTCATCACGCACAGCATCCCGGAGGCCGTGTTCCTGGCCGACCGCGTTCTGGTGATGTCGCCCCGGCCGGGCCGCATCGTCGAGTCGCTTGCGATCGACCTGCCCAGGCCGCGCACGCTCGACACCTTCGATACGCCCGAATTCGTGGCACTCACCCAGCATTTGCGGAGACATTTCAATGCCTCGCCCGTCTAGCCTGCCACGCCTGCCCGCCCTCGCCTATCCGGCCATCAGCCTCGGCTTGCTGCTGCTGGCCTGGGATCAGGCGGTGCGCTGGTGGCGGATACCCGACTACCTGCTGCCACCGCCCGCGGCGGTATTCCAGGCCCTGGCGTCCGGCTTCGCCAGCGGCTCGCTGTGGCCCCACATCGGCGCCACGCTCGCCAACACCGCGGCCGGCTACGCTTCGGGCTGCGTGATGGCCGTGCTGCTGGGCGCGCTGCTGGCGGAATCGGCAACCTTCGAACGCTTCGTCTATCCGCTGCTGATCGGCCTCCAGGCAACGCCAAAGGTGGCATTGGGACCCATCATCCTGGTCTGGTTCGGCTTCGGCGCCGCCTCCAAGGTGGTGCTGGTTGCGCTGGTCTGCTTCTTCCCCTTGTTCGTCAACACGGTCAACGGCATCCGCCGCACCGACCCCGAACTGCTCGACGCGTGCCGGGCGTTCAGCGCTTCACGCTTGTTCCTGCTATGGCATGTCAAGTTGCCGGCGGCACTCGGCGACATCTTCGGCGGACTGCAGATCGGTGTCTCGCTGGCATTGATCGGCGCGGTGGTCGGAGAATTCCTTTCGGCCCAGCGCGGGCTGGGCTACCTGATCGCCTCGTCTTCCGTCAGCATGAGCCTGGCCACCATGTTTGCAGGCGTGATCTTGCTCGCCCTGACGGGACTGGCCGGCGCCCAGACGGTACGCTGGCTGCAGCGACACGTGGTGTTCTGGGAGGCGCGACATCGCGACGGCTAGAACCTCGGCCAGGATTTGCGTAGCCAAGAAATAAAAAGGGGTTACGCCAAATGCAATGACGTAACCCCTTTTCTTCAATGGTGGGCCTCCCGTGAGTCGAACACGGCACCAACGGATTATGAGTCCGCTGCTCTAACCAGGCATGAGCTAGAGGCCCTGGAAAGTCAGACCGGCGCGCTGGGCGCGCTCCGGTCAGCTACCTTCGAGGAAACTCTTGAGCTTGTCGGAGCGGCTCGGGTGGCGCAGCTTGCGCAGTGCCTTGGCTTCGATCTGGCGGATCCGTTCGCGGGTGACGTCGAACTGCTTGCCGACTTCTTCCAGCGTGTGGTCCGTGCTCATTTCGATGCCGAAGCGCATGCGCAGCACCTTGGCTTCGCGCGGCGTGAGCGAGTCCAGCACGTCCTTGACGACGTCGCGCATGGAGCCGTGCAGCGCCGCCTCGGCCGGGGCCAGCGTGTTGGTGTCTTCGATGAAGTCGCCCAGGTGGGAGTCGTCGTCGTCGCCGATCGGCGTTTCCATGGAGATCGGTTCCTTGGCGATCTTCATGATCTTGCGGATCTTGTCTTCCGGCATCTCCATCTTCTCGGCCAGCGTTGCCGGATCCGGCTCGTTGCCGGTTTCCTGCAGGATCTGGCGCGAGATGCGGTTCATCTTGTTGATCGTCTCGATCATGTGCACCGGGATACGGATGGTGCGCGCCTGATCGGCGATCGAACGGGTGATGGCCTGGCGGATCCACCACGTGGCGTACGTGGAGAACTTGTAGCCGCGACGGTATTCGAACTTGTCCACCGCCTTCATCAGGCCGATGTTGCCTTCCTGGATCAGGTCGAGGAACTGCAGGCCGCGGTTGGTGTACTTCTTGGCGATCGAGATCACGAGGCGCAGGTTGGCCTCGGTCATTTCACGCTTGGCTTCGCGGGCGCGCTTCTCGCCTTCGGACATCTTGCGGTTGACGTCCTTCAGTTCCTTGAGCGGCAGCACCACGCGCGCCTGCAGGTCGATCAGCTTCTGCTGCAGTTCGTGCACGGCCGGCACGTTGCGCTCGACGATGGTGCTGTAGCCCTTGCCGTCGTCGATGATGGTCTGGATCCAGTCGAGGTTGGTCTCGTTGCCCGGGAAGCGGGCGACGAAGTCCGCGCGCGGCATGCCGCACTTGTCGACCACGATCTTGAGGATGGAGCGCTCGAGCTTGCGCACTTCGTCCACCTGGCCGCGCAGCGTGTCGCACAGGCGCTCGACGTTGCGCGCGGTGAAGCGGATGCTCATCAGCTCGGCCTGGATGGCTTCCTGGGCCTTGACGTAGGCCTTGGACTTGTAGCCTTCCTTCTCGAACGAGCGGCGCATCTTGTCGAACTGCTCGGCGATCACGCGGAATTTCTCCAGCGCGGCCTGCTTCAGTTCTTCGAGCTGGCGGGCCGAGGCAGCCAGGCCGCCGGCGTCGTCGTCCTCGTCCTCGTCGGATTCCTCGTCGTCGTCCGATTCCACGTCCTCATCGTCGGCCGCGGCCGCCGCGACCGGCGCGCTGGCGGCGGCGGGCACGTCTTCGGCGTTGGGGTCGATCAGGCCGTCGACGAATTCGTCGATCTTGATCTCGTCGCTGGCGACGCGCTCGGCCAGGGCCAGGATCTCGGAGATGGTGACCGGGCAAGCCGAGATCGCCATGACCATGTCCTTCAGGCCGGCTTCGATGCGCTTGGCGATCTCGATTTCGCCTTCGCGCGTGAGCAGCTCCACCGTGCCCATTTCGCGCATGTACATGCGCACGGGGTCGGTGGTGCGGCCGAACTCGGAGTCCACCGTGGAGAGCGCGGCCTCGGCTTCTTCCTCGGCTTCTTCCTCGCTGGTGGCCGACGGTGCGTTGTCGTTGAGCAGCAGGGTTTCCGCGTCGGGCGCCTGTTCGTAGACGGCGATGCCGATGTCGTTGAGCGTGGCGACCAGGGTGTCGATCGTCTCCGAATCGACCATGTCGTCCGGCAGGTGATCGTTGATTTCCGCGTAGGTCAGATAACCACGCGACTTGCCCAGCTTGATCAGCGCCTTGAGCTTCTGGCGGCGCGCTTCCAGTTCTTCCTCGGTGCCCTGCTGGGTCGAGGCGAATTCCTTGAGCAGGGCCTTTTCCTTGGCCTTGCGGTCACGGGCCTTCTGCTTTTCGGTCTTGGGCGCCGCGGTGGCAACGGGTGCTGCCGCGGGCATATCGTCTTCGTAAAGCTCTTCAGTCACGTCGTCTGTGGTGCTGTCGTCGTGCTGCATGCCGGCCTTGGGCTTGCGGCCACGCTTCTTCGGCTCCGGCTTGACTGCCGGAGCGGCGGGACGCTCGGATGCAACGGGGGCGGAAGTGGTGGCGGGCGCCTTGGCCTCCGACGCGGCGGCGGCCGTCCTGGCCGTTCCGGTCTTGGCGCTGGTCGCTGCCGTTCGCTTGCTCTCGACTTCGGTAATCTGCTGTTTCGCCACGGTGATACTCTTGCCTTTCACTGGTACAGATGCGGCGTGCATGCCGCTTGCATTGGCGCTATTGCCGCTCTCGCGTGCCGAAGTCGAGGGCCTCAAATTTTCGGATAGACGGGTTCCGGAGGAAGTGCTCGCTGCGGGCGCCTTGGCGCTCCGAGCGGTCTTAGCTGGCACAGGCTGGGCGGGCGTCCTGACTGACGCGGCTGACTTCGCAGCCGCCGTTGATTTCACGGACGCCTTGCCGCTCCCCGCTTGGGGAGCTTTAGTGGAAACCTTTTCGGTTGCTTTGGCCTTTGCCATTGGCACGCTCACTTTCACCAGAACTGGAGAGAAAGATTTCGCTATCCAAACCGGCTATTGTAGCACGTTGCAGCTAGCCGGCTTCCCAACAGGTGAGGTTTTCACCTGAAAAATCAAGGCTTAAGCTCAATACCGCCGGGCCAAGCCTCCATCTCTGCTTCACAAATCCACCGCCATGCCCGCTGCGGCGCACCTCGCGCCGCGCGCCGGGCCGGCCTTCAGCCCAGCTGCCGGCGGCGGTTGATCTCGCTGACCAGCCAGCGCATGCGGCTCTTGGCGGCCTCGTCGGCCGTGCCGGCGATCACCGCCGCCTGCAGGCCGTCGAGCTCGCGCCGCAGCGGCTCGGCCAGCAGCTTGGCGATGGCCGCCTCGAATTCCTGCCCCGCCGGCTCCTCCTCGATCTCCTCGCGCAGTACCGCGGCCCGCACATTGGCGTAGACCTCGGCGTGGGGCGACTGCGCCAGGTGCTCGCTGAACGCGGCGAAGTTCACCTCGCCCCGCAGTTCGTCGCAGGCGGACACCAGGTGCGTCAGGACCTCGGCGCCGGCCTGCTCGTCCTCGAGCAGCAGCACGCGGCTGTCGGCGTCGAGCCGGGCCGACAACTGCGGATAGCACATCAGCAGCTGCAGCACGCGCTGTTCCAGCCCGGTCGGCGCCTGGCGCTTGGCGCGCGGCCGCGGCTGGGCGAAGCGGCCCACCCGCGCCGGGTCGCTGGCCAGGCCGCAGACCGCCTCGATCTCGGCCGGCGTGGTGCCGGTGGCGTCGGCCAGCTCGCGCACGATCTGCAGCCGCAGCCCGCCGGCCGGCATGGCCTGCAGCAGCGGCTTGGCCTCGTACTGGGCACGCGCGCGGCCTTCGGGCTGGCGCAGGTCCTGGCCTTCGGCCACCACCTGCAGCAGGAAGCGCGACAGCGGCATCGCATCGCGCACCTGCGCGGCGAAGGCATCGGTGCCCTGCTCGCGCACGTAGCTGTCCGGGTCGTGCTCGGCGGGCAGGAACAGGAAGCGGATGGTCTTGTTGTCCGCGATATAGGGCAGGCACGCTTCCAGCGCGCGCCGCGCGGCGCGGCGCCCGGCGGCGTCGCCGTCGAACGAGAACACCACGGCGTCGGTCTGGCGCAGCAGCTTCTGCACGTGCACCGCCGTGCACGCGGTGCCGAGCGTGGCCACCGCGTTGGCAAAGCCGAGCTGGGCCAGCGCCACCACGTCCATATAACCTTCGACCACCAGAACGTAGCCGGTTTCCCGGATCGCGTGGCGGGCCTCGAACAGGCCGTACAGCTCGGTGCCCTTGCTGAACAGCGGCGTTTCGGGCGAATTCAGGTACTTGGGCTCGCCCTGCCCCATCACCCGCCCGCCGAAGCCGATGACCTGGCCCTTGGTGCTGCGGATGGGGAACATGATGCGGTCGCGGAAGCGGTCGTAGCGGCGCGGCTTGCCGTCGGCGTCGCGCTTGTCGCTGCTTTCGATCAGCAGGCCGGCTTCCACCAGCGGGCCGGCGATGGCGTCGTCGCGGTAGCTGCCGAACACGGCTTCCAGGCCCTGCCAGTCGTCGGGCGCGTAGCCGAGCCCGAAATTCGCCGCGATCTCGCCGGTCAGCCCGCGGCCCTTGAGGTACTGGACCGCCTGCGGGGCGCCGCGCAGCTGCTTGCGGTAGAAATCGGTGGCGCGCGTCATGGCCTCGGACAGCGCCAGCGAGCGCGCCTGCTGCTCGGCGCGCTGGGCCGGCGGCAGGCGGTCGCGCTCCTCGGGCACCGACAGGCCGACCGACTGCGCCAGCTCGCGCACAGCGTCGGGGTAGGACTGCCCGGAATACTCCATCAGGAAGCCGATGGCGGAACCATGCGCGCCGCACCCGAAGCAGTGGTAGAACTGCTTGGTCGGCGACACGGTGAAGGACGGTGACTTCTCGTTGTGGAAGGGGCACAGCCCCATGAAGTTGGCGCCGCCCTTCTTCAACTGCACGTATTTGCCCACCACATCGACAATGTCGACACGGTTGAGCAGGTCCTGAATGAAGGATTGCGGAATCACCCGGCTTGTCGTCCTCGTGCCGGAACGCCCGTCGGGGGCGGGCGGCGGCGATATGATCGTGTTGGAAGGCGTGACCGGAACTGCGCTTTCCCGGTCCCTAACAATACATTGTAGTGCAGACGCAACGGATTGCAGGCAGTTCCGGTGAGCGATGTCCGGCGAAAGCAGCGCAAGACAGACTTTCATGCCGGCGGGCGGCGCACAGGCCGCCCGCGAAACCCATGCCACCCGTCACCGGCAATCACCGGCAGGCGCCGGCGTACGCTCAGCGCGGCGCCAGCGCGGCCTTGACCAGGCCGGACACCGCGGTCATGTCGGCGCGCCCGGCCAGGCGGGGCTTGAGCACGGCCATGACCTTGCCCATGTCCTGCGGGCCCGCCGCGCCGCTCTCGGCCACGGCCTTCTGCACCTCGGCCGCCACTTCGGCGTCGGACAGGGCTGCCGGCATGTAGACCTTGAGCACTTCCACTTCCGCGCTTTCCTTGTCGGCGAGGTCGGTGCGGCCGGCCTGCTGGAACTGGCTGATGGAGTCCTTGCGCTGCTTGATCAGCTTGTCGATCACGGCCTGCACGGCGGCGTCGTCGAGCTCGATGCGCTCGTCCACTTCCCGCTGCTTGATGGCTGCCAGCAGCAGGCGGATGGTGCCGAGGCGCTCGGACTCGCGGGCGCGCATGGCGGCCTTCATGTCTTCGCTGATACGGGCTTTGAGGGACATGGCTATCTTCCAGAAATAGTGATGCGGGGCGCCGCGCGGGCGCCAATGCAAAAACCCGCCGGAGCCTTGCCCACAGCGGGTTCTGATGCGAAGAACGAAGCAGCGTTCAGTACAGCTTCTTCGGCAGCATCTGGCTGCGGATGCGCTTGTAGTGGCGCTTCTCGGCAGCGGCCTTCTTGCGCTTGCGCTCGGCCGTCGGCTTTTCGTAGAACTCGCGAGCCCGCAACTCGGTGATCAAGCCGTTCTTTTCGATGGTGCGCTTGAAACGACGCATGGCGACTTCAAACGGCTCATTGTCTTTAAGGCGGATGGTAGTCATTGCTGAAATAAGTAGCAGTGGCAGTGCCGCGGATGAACGCAGCGGTTGAGCGGTCTTGCGAGGATTTTACGAAAACGCCAAGTCTATCACAGCTTTTGTCAAGCCCGCATTGCAGGAAATCCCCCTATCGGAGCTATGGCGCCGCCGGCGCGGCCGCGCGTGCCATTTCCGCCACAGAGCGGCCCGCGGCCACGCCGGACGCCCAGGCCCACTGGAAGTTGTAGCCGCCCAGCCAGCCGGTCACGTCGACCACTTCGCCGATGAAATAGAGGTTCGGCACCGCGCGCGCCATCATGGTGGCCGACGACAACGCCCGCGTGTCCACCCCGCCCAGCGTGACCTCGGCCTTGCGGTAGCCCTCGGTGCCGGACGGCACCAGTTCCCAGCGGTTGAGCGCCGCGCCGAGCCGGCGCAGGGCCTTGTCGGGCATGTCGTGCAGCGGCTGGGCGCCGTTCAGGCCCGCCGCCGCGCACCAGGCATCGGCCAGCCGCGCCGGCAGGCGCTCGGCCAGCAGGTTGGCCAGGTGCCTGCGGCTGGTGCCTTTGTGCTCGAGCAGCCAGTCGCTGGCGTCGGCGCCGTCGAACAGGTCGATGGCGATGGGCGTGCCGGGGCGCCAGAAGCTGGAGATCTGCAATACGGCGGGCCCGGACAGCCCGCGATGGGTCCACAGCAGGTCTTCGCGGAAGGCGCCGGCGGCCTTGCCGCTGCCGGCGGCGATGTCGACCTCCATCGAGACCCCGGCCAGCGGCGCGAACGGCGCCCAGCCCTGGCCGTCGAAGGTCAGCGGCACCAGCGCGGGGCGCGTCTCGACCATGCCCAGGCCGAACTGGCGGGCGATGCGGTAGCCGAGGTCGGTGGCGCCGATCTTGGGGATCGACAGGCCGCCGGTGGCCACCACCAGCGCGCCGGCGCGGATCGGCCCCTGCGTGGTCGCCAGCAGGAAGTCGTCGCCTTCGCGGCGCACTTCCTCCACGCCGCAGCCGGTGCGCCAGGCCACGTTGCCGGCGCCGCACTCGGCGCGCAGCATCTCGATGACCTGCTCGGCGCTGTCGTTGCAGAACAGCTGGCCGCGGTGCTTTTCGTGCCAGTCGATCTCGTGGCGCCGCATCAGGCCGAGGAAGTCCTGCGGCGTGTAGCGCGCCAGCGCCGAGCGGCAGAAGTGCGGGTTGGCGGACAGGTAGTTGGCCGGCCCGGCCTGCAGGTTGGTGAAGTTGCAGCGGCCGCCGCCGGAGATGCGGATCTTCTCCGCCAGCCGCGTGGCATGGTCGACCAGCACCACGCTGGCGCCGCCCTGGCCCGCCACCGCGGCGCACATCATGCCCGCGGCGCCGGCGCCGAGCACCGCCACGTCGAAGCGCGCGGCGCGCGCGCCGCCCGGCGCGGCTCCCGTGGTGTGCCTGCTGCTCATGTCCGTCCTGCCTGCTGAAGAAGCGGCGATTGTAGCGAAAAGGTGGCGAAAGGCCGCGGAAGGCGGGGCCGGCGCCGCTGTGCTACCCTGCTGGCCTTGCGCCAGCGCGCCGGCCGGACGGCCCGCGCGCCGGCGCCAACCGATTGATTTGCCGGCCCGCTTCCGGGCCGGCGCTGCCTGTTCCCATGCTTGTCCTCGGCATCGAATCCTCCTGCGACGAAACCGGCCTGGCCCTCTACGACACCACGGCCGGCCTGCTCGCGCACGCGCTCCATTCGCAGATCGCCATGCACCGCGACTACGGCGGCGTGGTGCCCGAGCTCGCCTCGCGCGACCATATCCGCCGCGTGCTGCCGCTGCTGCGGCAGGTCCTCGGCGAGGCCGGCCGCACCCGCGCCGACATCGACGCGATCGCGTTCACGCAGGGCCCCGGCCTGGCCGGCGCGCTGCTGGTCGGCGCCTCGGTCGCCAACGCGCTCGGCTTTGCCCTCAACGTGCCGATGCTCGGCGTGCATCACCTCGAAGGCCATCTGCTGTCGCCGCTGCTCACGCGCGATCCGCCGCCGTTCCCATTCGTCGCGCTGCTGGTCTCCGGCGGCCACACGCAGTTGATGGAAGTGCGCGGCATCGGCGATTACGCGCTGCTCGGCGAGACCCTCGACGACGCCGCCGGCGAGGCGTTCGACAAGACCGCCAAGCTGCTCGGCCTGAGCTATCCGGGCGGGCCGGAAGTCTCGCGCCTGGCCGAGTTCGGCACGCCCGGCGCCTACGCGCTGCCGCGGCCGATGCTGCATTCGGGCAACCTGGATTTTTCGTTCGCCGGCCTCAAGACCGCGGTGCTGACGCAAACCCGCAAGATGGGCAACGTCTGCGAGCAGGACCGCGCCAACCTCGCGCGCGCGTTCGTGGACGCCATCGTCGACGTGCTGGCCGCCAAGTCGATGGCCGCGCTCAGGCAGACCGGGCACCGCAGGCTGGTGGTGGCCGGCGGCGTGGGCGCCAACCGGCAGTTGCGCGAGCGGCTCGACCAGCTCGCCGCGCAGAGGAAGATCGAGGTGCACTACCCCGACCTGGCGTTCTGCACCGACAACGGCGCGATGATCGCCTTCGCCGGCGCGATGCGCCTGCAGGCCGCGCCGGAACTGGCGCGGCACGACTACGGCTACGGCGTGACGCCGCGCTGGGATCTGTCGGACATCCGCCTGCCGGCGTAGCCGCGGGCACCCGGGCGCGCCGCCGGCGCAAGGCCGGCGGCGGCAGCCCGGATCAGGCGACGCGCTTGTCGCGCTCGATCACGGCGTAGGCGCTGTGATTGTGGATGGACTCGAAGTTCTCCGCCTCGAGCACGTAGGCCACGATGCGCTCGTCCGCGTTGAGGCGCATGGCGATGTCGCGCACCAGGTCCTCGACGAACTTCGGGTTTTCGTAGGCGCGCTCGGTGACGAACTTCTCGTCCGGTCGCTTGAGCAGGCCCCACAGCTCGCACGAGGCTTCTTCCTCGGCCATGCGCACCAGCGCCTCCACCGGCAGGTCGCCCGCCAGCTCGACGTTCATGGTGATGTGCGAGCGCTGGTTGTGCGCGCCGTACTGCGAGATCTTCTTCGAGCACGGGCACAGGCTGGTGACGGGCACCAGCGCCTTGAGAAACACCTTGGCCGCGCCGCCGCGCACTTCGCCGACCAGCGTGACCTCGTAGTCCATCAGCGACTGCACGCCCGACACCGGCGCGACCTTGTTGATGAAATACGGGAAGGTGACTTCGATGCGGCCGGCCTCGGCTTCGAGCTTGAGCAGCATCTTGTCGAGCAGGCGGCGGAAACCGGCGAGCTCGAGC
Source organism: Cupriavidus sp. WS (assembly GCF_000395345.1). Lineage (NCBI taxonomy): Bacteria > Pseudomonadati > Pseudomonadota > Betaproteobacteria > Burkholderiales > Burkholderiaceae > Cupriavidus > Cupriavidus sp. WS. The sequence continues at coordinate 52,683 of NZ_AQPL01000027.1, forward strand.
GGCTCGCGCTCTTCCTCGAGCAGCGCCACGAAGCGCGACATGTGCGTGCCCTTCTGGTCCGCCGGCAGGTGCACGTCGAGGTTGAAGGTGCCCACGGTGGCCTGCACGCCGGCCGGCGTCTTCAGCGACAGCGGATAGCGCACGCCCTTCACGCCGACCCGCTGGATGGGGATCTGGCGGGTGTCGAGGCTCGACTGCACGTCGGGCATCACGAAGGCGGGATTGATGTCATTCATACCGGATTCCTAGGTTTCCTCTACGGTCGCGGCATTTTTCGCAGACAACACTGCCGCGCAACGAGTGTGAAACCGCGGGCGACGGCAACCGATGCCTCCCGCAGCTGCGAACACAGAACTTCGGATTTTAAGGGAAATCGCCCGGGGCTGCCGGGAGGGCGGCGATACCCGCACACCAAGCGCGGGATGCCCGGAAGACGGGAGGCGGGAGAAAGGCGGGCCGCGCGGGCGGCATCGCGGAGAACACCGCATGCCCGCCGGCGGCGGGCATGCGTGGCGCGCAGGTCAGGCCGCGCGCGTGGCGACCGTGGCCTGGGCCAGCTTGAAGCGCTCGCGCACCGACTGCTCGATGCCCGGCGCGTCGAGCCCGCACTGCGAAAGCAGGAAGGCGGGGTCGCCGTGGTCGATGAAGCGGTCGGGCAGCCCGAGCTGCAGCACCGGCACGGCGAGGCCGGCGGCGGCCAGCGCCTCGAGCACCGCGCTGCCGGCGCCGCCCATCACGCTGCCTTCCTCGACCGTGACCAGGTAGTCGTGCTCGTGCGCCAGCTTCTTGACCAGCTCAACGTCGAGCGGCTTGATGAAGCGCATGTTGGCCACCGAGGCGTCGAGCGCCTCGGCCGCGGCCAGCGCCGGGTGCAGCATCGAGCCGAACGCCAGGATGGCCACGCGCTGGCCGGCGCGCGCGCCGCTGGCGCGGCGCATCTCGCCCTTGCCCACCGGCAGCGCGGTCAGCGCCGCCTCGGTCGCCACGCCGGCGCCGGCGCCGCGCGGATAGCGCACGGCGGTCGGGCAGTCCTGCTGGAACGCGGTGGTCAGCAACTGGCGGCATTCGTTCTCGTCGGCCGGCGCCATCACCATCATGTTGGGGATGCAGCGCAGGAAGGCGATGTCGTAGGCGCCCGCGTGGGTGGCGCCGTCGGCGCCGACCAGGCCGGCGCGGTCGAGCGCGAACACCACCGGCAGGTTCTGCAGCGCCACGTCGTGGATCAGCTGGTCGTAGCCGCGCTGCAGGAACGTGGAATAGATCGCCACCACCGGCTTGAGGCCCTCGCAGGCCAGGCCGCCGGCGAACGTCACCGCGTGCTGCTCGGCGATGCCCACGTCGTAGTAGCGGTCCGGGAAGCGCTTCTCGAACTCCACCATGCCCGAGCCTTCGCGCATGGCCGGCGTCACGCCCACCAGGCGCGGGTCGGCCGCGGCCATGTCGCACAGCCAGTCGCCGAAGACCTGGGTGTAGGTCTTGCGCGCGGGCTTGGCCGACGGGCGGATGCCTTCGGCCGGGTTGAACTTGCCCGGGCCGTGGTACAGGATCGGGTCGGCCTCGGCCAGCTTGTAGCCCTGGCCCTTCTTGGTGACCACGTGCAGGAACTGCGGGCCGCCGCCTTCGAGCGCGCGCTTGCGGATGTTCTGCAGCGTCGGCACCAGCGATTCGAGGTCGTGCCCGTCGATCGGGCCGATGTAGTTGAAGCCGAACTCCTCGAACATGGTGGCCGGCACCATCATGCCCTTGGCATGTTCCTCGAAGCGCTTGGCGAATTCCAGCACCGGCGGCGCCACCGACAGCACGCGCTCGATGTGCTTCTTGGTCGAGGCGTAGAACTGGCCGCTCATCAGGCGCGCGAGGTGGCGGTTGAGCATGCCGACCGGGGGCGAGATCGACATGTCGTTGTCGTTGAGCACCACCAGCAGCGGCAGGTCCTTGTAGACGCCGGCGTTGTTCATGGCCTCGAAGGCCATGCCCGCGGTCATCGCGCCGTCGCCGATCACGGCGATCGACACGCGCTGCTCGCCCTGCGTGCGCGCGCCCAGCGCCATGCCGAGCGCTGCCGAGATCGAGGTGGACGAGTGCGCGGTGCCGAAGGTGTCGTATTCGCTTTCGGCGCGGCGCGGGAAGCCCGAGATGCCGCCCCACTGGCGCAGCGAGTGCATGCGGTCGCGCCGCCCGGTCAGGATCTTGTGCGGGTAGCTCTGGTGGCCCACGTCCCATACCACGCGGTCTTCCGGGGTATCGAACACATAGTGCAGGGCGATGGTCAGCTCGACCGTGCCGAGGTTGGACGACAGGTGGCCGCCGGTCTGGGACACGGATTCGAGCACGTAGGCGCGGAGTTCGTCGGCCAGCGTCTGGAGCTGGCGCCGGTCCAGCCTGCGAAGGGCGGCGGGGTCGTCTATGGTTTTAAGCAGTGCGTAGGTCATGATGTCCGTTCGGCGGCCGGATTCTTGTGCCCGGTTATCGGTTTTCTACTTATCATTTCAGTTCGAGCGCAGCACGATCAGATCGGCCAGTTCGCCCAGGCGTTTGGCGCGCGCGCCGAACACCGCCAGCGCCTCGTGCGCCGAGGCGCGCAGTTTCGCGGCCAGCTCGCGGGCGGGCTCGAGGCCCATCAGCGAGACGTAGGTCGGCTTGTCGTTGGCGGCGTCCTTGCCGGCGGTCTTGCCCAGCGTGGCGGTATCCGCGGTCACGTCGAGGATATCGTCCACCACCTGGAACGCCAGCCCGACCGCCGCGGCATAGCGGTCGAGCGCGGCCAGGCCGGCCTCGTCCACGCTGCCGCAGCAGGCGCCCATGCGCACGCTGGCGCGCAGCAGGGCACCGGTCTTCATGCGGTGCATCGCCTCGAGCTCGTCGAGCGACATGGCCAGGCCGACGTGCTGCAGGTCGATGGCCTGCCCGCCGGCCATGCCGACCGAGCCCGAGGCCCGGGCCAGCTCCGCCACCAGGCGCATGCGCGCGGCGGCATCGAGCGAGGCCAGCGAGGCCGATTCGGCCAGCACCATGAACGCCTGGGTCTGCAGCGCGTCGCCCACCAGCAGCGCCGTCGCCTCATCATAAGCCTTGTGCACGGTGGGACGGCCGCGGCGCAGGTCGTCGTCGTCCATGCACGGCATGTCGTCATGCACCAGCGAGTACGCATGGATCATCTCCACCGCGCAGGCCGCCGCATCGCAGGCCTCGGGTGCCGCGCCGGCCACTTCGCCGGCGGCATGCACCAGCAGCGGCCGCACGCGCTTGCCGCCGCCGAGCACAGCATACCGCATCGCGTCGTGCAGCCTGGCCGGCACGGCATCGACGGCCGGCAGCTCGGCTTCGAGGGCCTGCTCGGTGCGGGCGCCACGGGCGCGCATCCAGCCGGCGAAATCGCCCGCGTCGGGATTCTGCCTGGATTCGCTCATTCCTGCTCTCCCGGCACCGCGGCGGCTTCGGCGGGCGCGCTCTTGAGCACGTCGCCATCCAGCACCTTGACCTGCTGTTCCACGCGCTCCAGCGTCTGCTGGCAGTACTTCACCAGTTCCGCGCCGCGCTTGTACGCCGCCAGCGAATCTTCCAGCGGCAGCGCGCCGCCTTCCATGCTGGCCACCAGCGCCTCCAGTTCGGCCAGGGCGGCCTCGTAGGATGCTGGCGTCGCGGTGGCGGACCGCTGGTCGGCCGAGGCCGTTCCGGGCTGGGCCGGGGAGCTCGTAGTCTTTGGCATTGCGGGCAATGAATCTGGGGAAGCTGGGATTTTACGCCAAAGCGCGAGATTGGCCGCATCCATGCTCACGCTCGCGCGGCAGCGTTGCCGGAAAGTGACTTGTGCGCTTGGGTCGTCTTTCCGAATGCGCCCGGAACGGCACCTCCATGACGACCCGGGTCGACTTTTTCGCTAAAAAGGCAAAATAATCAGTCCCTTAACTTTTTGGCTCGGGTACAATCCGCGGTTCGTCAGCGCCATCTCACGCCGGGGCCGGGAAGCAGGTCCGGGCGCCGCTGACTGTCTTTCCCAAATCGATTTCTTTTCGATGGTTGGGTTGTTCACTGCTTTCGCCTGTCATAGGGAGTGGGGATAATGTCCAATCTCAGCACCGCGCTGAAACTGGTGCCGGCTGATTCGCAACTGCCCGTCAACGTCTACTTCGACGAGGCGCTGCATCAACAAGAACTGGAACTGCTGTTCAAGAAGGGCCCGGGCTACGTCGGCCATGAACTGATGGTCCCCGAAACGGGCGACTACCAGGCGCTCGCGGCCGAGGAAGAAGGCCGCATCCTGGTGCGCAACGCGGACGGGATCGAGCTCCTGTCCAACGTCTGCCGCCACCGGCAGGCCATCATGCTTAACGGCCGCGGCAACGCGCAGAACATCGTCTGCCCGCTGCACCGCTGGACCTACGACCTGAAGGGCGACCTGCTCGGCGCGCCGCACTTCGACAAGCAGCCGTGCGTGCACCTGAACCGCTCGCCGCTGCAGAACTGGAACGGGCTGCTGTTCGAGGGCGAGCGCGACGTGCGCGCCGACCTTGCGCGCCTGGGCGTGGCCCAGGACCTGAACTTCGACGGCTACATGCTCGACCACGTCGAGATCCACGAGTGCAACTACAACTGGAAGACCTTCATCGAGGTCTATCTGGAGGACTACCACGTCGTGCCGTTCCACCCCGGCCTGGGCAGCTTCGTCTCGTGCGACGACCTGAGCTGGGAGTTCGGCGACTGGCACAGCGTCCAGACCGTGGGCCTGCACGCCGGCCTGAAGCGGCCCGGCAGCCCGACGTACCAGAAATGGCACGACGCGGTGCTGCGCTTCAACAACGGCCAGCTGCCCAAGTACGGCGCGGTCTGGCTGACCTACTACCCCAACATCATGGTGGAGTGGTATCCGAACGTGCTGGTGGTGTCCACGCTGCATCCGCTCGGTCCGGACAAGACCCGCAACGTGGTGGAGTTCTACTACCCCGAGGAAATCGTGCTGTTCGAGCGCGAGTTCGTCGAGGCGGAGCGCGCCGCCTACATGGAAACCTGCATCGAGGACGACGAGATCGCCGAGCGCATGGATGCCGGCCGGCGCGCCCTGCTCAAGCGCGGCGTCAGCGAAACCGGCCCCTACCAGTCGCCGATGGAAGACGGCATGCAGCATTTCCACGAATGGTATCGCCGCGCCATGTCCTTCACCGGGTGAATTGCGGACCGGGGACCTGACGGCCGCGACGGCCGCGACTGCGGCCTGATGCGCAAAACCAACGGAACGGACCGCTCAGGCGGTCCGTTTTGCCTTTGTTGCAGCGCACTCGCGCTGCTACAATCTCCGCTTCCCGTGTGCGCCCGGCTGCGCCCGGCGTCTCGCCGCGCCGCGCGGGCCATTCGCCGCCGCGAAGCCTTTCGCGGGCATGGCCGCCCCGCCCCGGGGCCGGCCGGGCCCGCGCGCTGTCCATTCCTTCCCTGTCGCCCCGCCATGCAATCGCTCTGGATGCTGTTCGCCGCCTTCGCCTTTTCTCTGATGGGGGTGGGCGTCAAGCTGGCATCCGAGCTGTACACCACCGGCGAGATCGTGTTCTACCGCAGCGCGGTCAGCGTGGTCATCATGTGGGTGGTGCTGGCGGGCTCGGGCGTCTCGGTGCGCACGCCGCACATGGTCATGCACATCAAGCGCAGCCTGTTCGGCGTGACCGCGCTGCTGCTGTGGTTCACCTCGATCACGCTGCTGCCGCTGGCCACCGCGATGACGCTGAACTACATGTCGCCGGTGTGGATCGCGCTGATCCTGGGCGCCGGCGCGGCGCTGGCCGGCACGCGCGGGGCCGGCGCGGACCGCAAGCTGATCGGCGCCATCCTGATGTCGTTCGCCGGCGTGCTGTGCCTGCTGCAGCCGTCGGTCGGCAAGGACCAGCTTACCGGCGGCCTGATCGGGCTGATCTCGGGCATCTTCACCGCGCTGGCCTACGTGGAGGTGCGCCAGCTCGGGCAGCTGGGCGAGCCGGAAGGCCGCATCGTGTTCTATTTCTCGGCGGTGGGCATGGTGGTGGGCCTGTGCTGGATGCTGATCGGCGGCGTCCGCCCCCATAGCTGGCACGGCGCGGCGCTGCTGCTGGGCATCGGCATCCTCGCCACGCTGGGGCAGACCGCCATGACGCGCGCCTACAAGCGCGGCAACACGCTGCTCACGGCGAACCTGCAATACGCGGGCATCGTGTTCTCGAGCCTGTGGGGCATGCTGGTCTGGAGCGACAAGCTCAACTGGCTGTCGTGGCTGGGCATGGCGCTGATCATCGCCAGCGGCATCGCCACCACGCTGACGCGCGCGCGCGAGGACACCGCCGGCAGGCAGCCCACCAGCGCCACGCCGCTGCGCTCGCCCGAGGCGGAAGTCCATCCCGAGGTGTAGCATCGACCGTGGCGCGCCATGCCCCGCGCGCGGGCGCGCCCCTGTGCATTTCCAACCAGAGGCCATTCCATGTTCACCACCCTGATTTCCTGCCAGGACCTGCGCGCGCTGCGCGAAGGCAGCGGCCGCCACGGCGTCGTGATCGACTGCACCTTCGACCTGGCAAACCCGGCCGCCGGCCGCGAGGCTTACCACGCCGGCCACCTGCCGGGCGCGTTCTACCTGCACCTGGACAACGAACTGTCCGGCGCCAAGACCGGCAGCAACGGCCGCCACCCGCTGCCCGACCCCGACACGCTGACCGCGCGCCTGCGCGCGCTCGGTGTCGGCACCGGCAGCCAGGTGGTGGCCTACGATGCCCAGGGCGGCATGTTTGCGGCGCGCCTGTGGTGGCTGCTGCGCTGGCTGGGCCACGAGGCCGTGGCGGTGCTGGACGGCGGCAGGAATGCGTGGGTGGCGGCCGGCCTGCCGCTGGAAGCGGGCACCGCGCCCGAGCCGGAGACGCCCGGCGACTTCACGCGCAAGGCCTCGCTGGTGGCCACGGTGGATGCGGACCTGGTGCTCGCCAACCTGGACGCGCCGCGCCGGCTGGTGGTGGACGCGCGCGCGCCCGACCGCTTCCGCGGCGAGAACGAGACGCTGGACCCGGTCGGCGGGCACATTCCCGGCGCGGCCAACCGCTTCTTCAAGGACAACCTGCGGGCCGACGGCAGCTTCAAGCCGGCGGCCACGCTGCGCGAGGAATTCGCCCAGGTGCTGGGCGCCACCCCGGCCAGCGCCGCCATCATGCAGTGCGGCTCCGGCGTGACCGCCTGCCACAACCTGCTGGCGCTGGAAGTGGCGGGCCTGCGCGGCGCCGCCCTGTACCCGGGCTCCTGGAGCGAATGGTGCGCCGACCCGGCGCGGCCGGTGGCCAGCGGCGCCTAGCGCCCCGCGCGCGGCCCGCGCGGCTTACTTGCCGGCCGCCGCCGCGTGCGCGCGGCCGTGGCCGTGGCCTTCGTGCACACCGTTGGTGATGAAGAAGATGGCGCCGATCCCGGCCGCCACCAGCACCATCTGGATGATCGACTCGCGCCAGCGCGGCTTGCGCTGCATCTGCGGCATCAGGTCGCTCACGGCGATGTAGACGAAGCTGCTCGAGGCGATCACCAGCACGTAGGGAATCCAGCCGCTCATCTGGTCGAGCAGGTAGTACCCGACCAGCCCGCCGGCGATGGCCGCCAGGCTCGACAGCAGGTTAAAGGCGAACGCGCGCACCTTCGAGAAACCCGCATTGAGCAGCACGATGAAGTCGCCCACTTCCTGCGGGATCTCGTGCGCGGCGATGGCCAGCGCCGTGACCAGGCCGATGTGCGGATCGGCCAGGAAGGCGGCCGCGATCACGATGCCGTCGGCGAAATTGTGGAAGGTGTCGCCGACCAGGATGGTCAGACCGCTGCGCCCGGCTTCCTCGCGGTCGTGGCCGTGGTGGTGATGGTGCCCGTCGCCCTCGTGGTGGTGCGAGTGGCGCAGCAGCGCGATCTTTTCCAGCAGGAAGAAGCCCAGCAGGCCGGCCAGCAGCGTACCGAACAGCGCGCGCGGATCGGCGCCCGACTCGAACGCCTCCGGCAGCGAATGCAGCAGCGCGGTGGCCAGCAGCACCCCGACCGAGAAGCTCACCATGCGCTCCACCACGCGCGAGGCCACCGTCAGCGACAGCAGCGCCGCTCCGAAGATACTGCCCACCCCGGAGATGGTGGCGGCCAGCAGGATGTAGGCAAGGGTGGAATCGATGATGGGCTCCCGGGACCGGCGATGCGCCCCACGGGGAGCGGCACCGGCCTCAAACGCAACAGTGTTGCAAGAAACGAAGCCCGCATTGTACGTAGATTGGCGCCGACTTTGCAAATGCCGCGTCCGCCGGCCACCCCTGCGCGTGATTACGCGCAATTACATGCGATTACACGCCGTGCTGCCTGAACCACGCCAGGCAGCGCTGCCAGCCGTCCTTGGCGTCCGCGGCGACGTAGCTCGGCCGGTAGTCGGCGTTGAACGCATGACCGGCATCCGGATACACCACGAACACGGACGCGCGGGCGTTGGCATTGTCCGCGGCGGCCAGCGCCGCCTTCATCCGCGCCACGTGCTCCTGCGTGATGCCGGTGTCCTTGGCGCCGTACAGGCCCAGCACCGGCACCTTGAGCTCGCCGGCCACGTCGACCGGGTTGCGCGGCTTGAGCGCGCTGGGCTCGCCCACCAGCTGACCGTACCAGGCCACGGCGGCCTTGAGCTGCCGGTTGCGCGCGGCGTACAGCCAGGCGACGCGCCCGCCCCAGCAAAAGCCGGTGATGGCCAGCCGGCCGGCGTCGCCGCCATTGGCGAAGGCCCACGCCGCGGCGGCGTCGAGGTCGCCCAGCACCTGCGCGTCCGGCACCTTGGCGATCAACTGGGTCTGCAATTCCTGCAAGGTGCCGAAGCTGTTCGGGTCGCCCTGGCGCGCGAACAGCTCGGGCGCGATGGCCAGGTAGCCCAGCTTGGCGAAGCGCCGGCAGATGTCGGCGATATGCTCGTGCACGCCGAAAATCTCGCTCACCACCAGCACCACCGGCAGGTTGGTCTTGCCTTCGGGCTGGGCGCGGTAGGCCGGCATGTTGAAGCCGCTCGAGGCGATGGTGACTTCGCCGGCGGTGAGCCCGGCGAAGTCGGTCTTGATGGTCTGCGCCGACACCGGCAGGACAGCGGCGGCGAATGCCGAGCCCAGCGCGGTCTTGACGAACGCCCGGCGGTCGAAGGACTGTCCGGGTACGAGGCTTTCCACTTCAGGCTTCAGCATGAGGTCTCCTGCTTGGCGGGTTGGGGAGACCGATTCTAAGCAAACATGGCGTACCGCGCACGCCGGAGCCGTGCGCCCTGCCCCACCCTGCTCTCAACCCTCAGTGCAGCTTCACGCGCGGGCTGGTCTTGCTGCGCAGCCAGTGGGTCACGGTATCGAGCGCCATGCGCACGGCGCCGTGCAGCGCCAGCACGTGCATGCGGTACAGCGAGGTGTACATCACGCGCGCCATCAGCCCCTCGATGAACATCGAGCCGCCGATCAGCCCGCCCATCAGGCTGCCCACCGCGCTGAAATGCCCGAGCGACACCAGCGAGCCCAGGTCCTTGAACTGGAACGCCGGCAGCGGCTTGCCGGCCAGGCGCGCGCACAGCGCGCCATAGAGGAAGGTGGCCTGCTGGTGCGCGGCCTGGGCGCGCGGCGGCACCGTGCCCTGCTTCTCCGGCCACGGGCAACTGGCGCAGTCGCCGAAGGCGAAGATGTCCGGATCGGTCTCGCTCTGCAGCGTGGGCCCCACCACGATCTGCCCCATGCGGCTGACCGGCAGGCCGAGCGTAGCCAGCACCGGCGGCGCGGTGATGCCGGCCGCCCACACCGTCAGGTCGGCGTCGATGCGCTTGCCGCTGGCGGTCAGCACCGCGTCCGTGGTGACCTCGGTGACGCGCTCGGCGGTGAAGACGTCGATGCCGAGCTTGTGCAGCAGCTTGGTGGTCTCGGTGGAGACGCGCTCGGACAGCGCCGGCAGGATGCGCGGGCCGGCCTCGATCACGTGGATGCGCACGTCGCGGCGCGGGTCGAGCTGGTGCAGGCCGTAGGCGCTCAGCACGTGCGCGGTGTTGCGCAGTTCCGCCGACAGTTCCACGCCGGTGGCGCCGGCGCCGATGATGGCCACGTCCACGCACGGCCGCCCGTCCGCGCCGACGCGCCCGCCGCCGTTCTGCGCGCGCACGCAGGCCGCGATCAGGCGGCGGCGGAAGCGTTCGGCCTGCGCCACGGTGTCGAGCGCGATGGCGTTGGCGGCGGCGCCCGGCACGCCGAAGAAATGCGTGACGCAGCCGATCGCCAGCACCAGCGTGTCGTAGGGCAGCTCGCGCGCGGGCAGCAGCTCCATGCCGTCGAGGTCGACGCAGGCGGCCACCGAGATGGTCTTGCGGGCGCGGTCGATGCCGGTCAGCTCGCCCTGCTGGAACTCGAAGTCGTGCCAGCGCGCCTGCGCCACGTATTCGAGCTGGTGGGTGTTGGGGTCCATGCTGCCGGCGGCGACTTCATGCAGCAGCGGCTTCCAGATGTGGGTCGGCGAGCGGTCCACCAGCACCACCTGCGCGGCCCCGCTCTTGCCGAGCTTGTCGCCCAGCCGCGTGACCAGTTCCAGCCCGCCCGCGCCACCGCCGACCACGATGATGCGATGCGCCCTTGCCTCTGTACTCATGATCTACCCAGTGTCGTCGATAGGCTTGTTGCCCGGCCGGTGCGCGCGGACCGGCCGGGCCTTGGCGCCAGTCTGCTGCACGGCAGCAGGACTGGCAAGCCGCCATTCACCGATTCAGCGGTCGCTTCAATCGAAACCGGATGCAGGCACGGCGGCGCGCGTGGGCGGGCCCGGCGCTCAGTGCGCTTCTTCCCAGTTGCTGCCGCTGCCCACTTCGGCCACCAGCGGCACGCGCAGCTTCGCCACGTTGCACATCAGCTCCGGCAGCCTGACCTTGACCAGCGCCAGCTCCGCCTCGGGGACTTCCAGCACCAGTTCGTCGTGCACCTGCATGATCTGGCGCGTGCCGAGCCGGTCCGCCTCGAGCCAGTCCTGCACGGCGATCATCGACAGCTTGATGAGGTCGGCCGCGGTGCCCTGCATCGGCGCGTTGATGGCCGCGCGCTCGGCGCCCTGGCGGCGCGGGCCGTTGCCGCCGTTGATGTCCGGCAGCCACAGGCGGCGGCCGAACACGGTCTCGACGAAGCCCTGCTCGCGCGCGGTCTGGCGCGTCTCTTCCATGTAGTGCGCCACGCCCGGATAGCGCATGAAATAGCGGTCGATGTAGTGCCGCGCGGCCTCGCGCTCGATGCCGAGATTGCTGGCCAGGCCGAACGCGCTCATGCCGTAGATCAGGCCGAAGTTGATGACCTTGGCGTAGCGGCGCTGCTCGCTGCTGACCGCGGCCGGGTCCACGCCGAAGATTTCCGCGGCGGTGGCGCGGTGCACGTCCGCGCCCTCGGCGAACGCGCGCGTCAGGTTCTCGTCGCCCGAGATATGGGCCATGATGCGCAGCTCGATCTGCGAGTAGTCGGCCGAGACGATCACGTTGCCGGGGCCGGCGATGAACGCCTCGCGGATGCGGCGGCCTTCCTCGGTGCGCACCGGGATATTCTGCAGGTTGGGGTCGGTCGAGGCCAGGCGCCCCGTCACCGCGGTGGCCTGCCCGTAGCTGGTGTGCACGCGCCCGGTGGCCGCGTTGACCATCTTGGGCAGCTTGTCGGTATAGGTGGACTTGAGCTTGGACAGGCCGCGGTAGTCCAGCAGCAGCTTGGGCAGCGGATAGTCCTCGGCCAGCTTCTGCAGCACCTCTTCGTCGGTGGAGGGCGCGCCGCTGGCGGTCTTCTTGACCACCGGCAGCTTCATCTGGCCGAACAGGATCTCGCCGATCTGCTTGGGCGAGCCGAGGTTGAACGGCTGGCCGGCCGCGTCGTAGGCGGCCTGCTCGAGCTCCAGCATGCGCTGGCCGAGCTGCGCGCTCTGCGCGGCCAGGCGCCCGGCGTCGATCAGCACGCCGTTGCGCTCGATCTTCTGCAGCACCACCGAGACCGGCATCTCGATCTTCTCGTAGACGTAGAGCAGCTTGTCCAGCGCCTCGAGCTGCGGGTACATGTTGCGGTGCAGGCGCAGCGTGACGTCGGCATCCTCGGCGGCGTACTCGGTGGCGCGCGCGATGTCGATCTGGTCGAAGCAGATCTGGTTCACGCCCTTGCCGCACACTTCCTCGTAGGTGATGGTCTTGAGGCCGAGCAGGCGCTCGGCCAGGCTGTCCATGCCGTGGTTGCGGTGCGAGGCCAGCACGTAGCTCTGCAGCATGGTGTCGTGCGCGACGCCGCGCAGCGCCACGCCGTGGTTGGCGAACACGTGCACGTCGTACTTGAGATGCTGGCCGAGCTTGGCGCGCGACGGGTCTTCGAGCCACGCGCGCATGCGCCCGAGCACGAACTCGCGCGACAACTGGCCGCGCCCTTCCAGGCCCACCACGTCGGGGCCGGCGTGGGCCACCGGGATATAGACCGCCTCGCCCGGCTCGATCGACATCGAGATGCCGACCATCTGCGCCTGCATCGGGTCGAGCGAAGTGGTCTCGGTGTCGATGGCCACCAGCGGCGCGGCTTCCACGCGGCGCATGAATACTTCCAGCTCGGCCTCGGTGGTGATGGCTTCGTAGCGGATCTGCGCCGGTGCGGCATCGAACAGCCCGCCCTGGGCCGGGCCGGCGGCCGGGCCATTCCCCTGCGCGCTACCCTGCGGCAGCGGCTCGCCGGCGCGCGCGCGCGCCTGGGCGCGCGGATCGGGCAGGCTCTCGCCGGTGGCTTCGCGCAGCCAGGTCTTGAAGCCGTAGCGCGAGAAGAACTCGACCAGCTTCTCCCTGTCCTCGCCGGCGTCCTTGAGATGGTGGAAATCGCCCAGCGCGGCCGTCAGGTCGCAGTCGGTCTTGACCGTCACCAGCTCGCGCGCCCTGGGCAGCCACGCCAGCGTGTTGCGCAGGTTCTCGCCGACCACGCCCTTGATGCCGGCGGCATTGGCCATGATGTCGTCGAGCGTGCCGTATTCGGTCAGCCACTTGACCGCGGTCTTGGGCCCCACCTTGGGCACGCCGGGCACGTTGTCCACCGCGTCGCCGATCAGCGAGAGATAGTCGACGATGCGCTGCGGCGGCACGCCGAACTTGGCCACCACGCCGGGCGGGTCGAGCACCTCGCCGCTCATGGTGTTGACCAGCGTGACATGCTCGTCCACCAGTTGCGCGAGGTCCTTGTCGCCGGTGGAGACCACCGTGCGCATGCCCTCGGCGGTGGCCTGGCGCGCCAGCGTGCCGATCACGTCGTCGGCCTCCACGCCGTCCACCACCACGATGGGCCAGCCTAGCGCGCGCACCGCGTCGTGGATCGGCTCGATCTGCCTGGCCAGATCCTCGGGCATCGAGGGGCGATGCTCCTTGTAGGCGGGGTAGAGATCGTCGCGGAAGGTCTTGCCCTTGGCGTCGAACACGCAGGCGCTATACTCTGCCGGAAAATCGTTGCGCAGCTTGCGCAGCATATTGATCATGCCGTAGATTGCCCCTGTGGGCAGCCCCTCCGCGTTCCTCAGGTCCGGCAGGGCGTGATACGCGCGATACAAATAGCTCGACCCATCGACGAGCAAGAGTGTTTTTGGACTATCCGACATTCCCATGGACTCAAAATTGACTGGTGCCGCCGCAGGCGGTGCGAACGCCGCTCCCCGCTCGGACGCGGCAGGCGCCGCCGAACCGGCCGCGGCACTCAAGCAGGCCGCGCAGGGCAGCATGACCACCGCGGCCGATATGGATGTGAACGTGACGGTCAGCGCCGCTGCCGAGGGCCCCGGAGATACGTCCCCCGCCGCCGGCATCCGCGCCAACCCGCGCAAGATGATTCCCAGCCTGCGCGCGCTGGCCGACGAAGACCGCGCCACCGCAAAGAAAGCACGCGCTTCGTGGCAAATGTTCACGATTATGGCAGAGTTCATCGAGGCGACCGAGTACCTCTCGGAGATCCGCCCGGCGGTGTCGATCTACGGCAGCGCGCGCCTGCGCGAGGATTCGCCGTACTACCAGCGCACCATCGAGATCGCGCGCCTGTTCTCGGACGCCGGCTTCGCCGTGATCTCGGGCGGCGGCCCCGGCATCATGGAAGCCGCCAACAAGGGCGCCCACGCCGGCAAGTCGGCCAGCGTCGGCCTGAACATCGAGCTGCCGCACGAACAGCAGGGCAATCCGTACCAGGACATCGCCATGCGCTTTCGCCACTTCTTCACGCGCAAGGTCACTTTCGTCAAGAACTCGGACGCCTTCATCGTGATGCCGGGCGGCTTCGGCACGCTCGACGAACTCGCCGAGGTGCTGACCCTGGTGCAGACCGGCAAGTCGCGCGCGGTGCCGGTGGTGCTGTTCGGCAGCCGCTTCTGGAAGGGCCTGCTCGACTGGTTCCGCTTCACGCTGCTGCCGATGGGCCTGATCGCCGAGCACGACCTCGACCTGATGAAGATCGTCGACGAGCCGCATGAAGTGCTCGAAGCGGTATATGAATACTACGAGCAGCGCGGCGGCGACAACCCGATCCCGCCCAAGGAGGAGATGTTCTACCTGTAGTGCCGCCTGTCATGCCGCCGGCCGTGCCACGGGCAGGCCGGCGCGCGCGCCCGGGTGCCCGGCGGATCACCGCGGGAGCCCGGCGCGGGCAGGAATTGCTAGAATGGAAGCCTGATCCACTGCCAAAGCCCGGCGCCGCCGGGCTGCAGCGCCATTCGCGATGCAGCATGCCCGATTGCTGGATCGCACAGGAGCCCTGAATGACCTCCCCCTCCCTCCTGGCCGCCGCGAGCGCGGGCGCGCCGGAGCAGCCGTTCCCGGCATCCGCCCGGATGCTGGCCGCCGCCGTCCTGCTGGCGCTCGGCGTGCCGTTCGCGGCGCTGGCGCAGCAAGGCACCGAACAGGTCGGCGGCGCGCTGACCCAGCAAGAGCTCAACGAGATCAACAACAGCCCGATCGCCCCGCCGGCCAAGACGCAGCTCAACCAGCCGCGCGAGCCGAGCTTCCAGCTCAACGAGCCGGACGGCACGCAGATCCGGGAGTACCGCAACAAAGGCCAGGCCACGGACATCGAGGTCAAGTCCGGGGTCGGCACCAAGTACCAGATGAGCAAGCCGGAGGACAGCTCGCCGAAGATCCGCGACCGCGAAATGAACCGCGTGCCGTCGGTCAACGTGCTGCAGTTCTGAGCCATGCGCGGGCCGGATGACACAATCCGGCCCGTGCGCGGGGCCTCCGGGCCATGACGCCGGCATGCGGCCGCGGGCGCTTGCGCCCGGAGACGCGTCCGGCTACCGCTTTTCCGATTTCCCACGACCCCGCCAGGCCAGCGCGGCGGGGCCGCGCCGGCAACATCCGGCATCCACGCCGCGGCGATGCGCAAGCGTTTGCGCGCGCCGCCATCCGTTTCGATTCACACAAAGAGTATGGCCGTATTCACCACGGTCTCGCCGGACGAGATCGCCAGTTGGCTCCTTGACTACGACCTGGGCGAAATGCGCGAATTGCGCGGCATCGCCTCGGGCATCGAGAACAGCAATTTCTTCCTGACCACGGAGCGGGAGGATGGCACGCACGAGTACGTGCTGACCATCTTCGAGCGGCTGACCTTCGCGCAGCTGCCGTATTACCTGCACCTGATGGCCCACCTGGCCGGGCACGGCATCCGCGTGCCGGCGCCGGTGCCGGGCCGCGACGGCGAGATCCTGCGCGCGCTCAAGGGCAAGCCGGCCACCATCGTCACGCGCCTGCCGGGCAGCTCGCAGCTCGCGCCCGCGGCCGGGCACTGCGCCGAGGTCGGCGACATGCTCGCGCGCATGCACCTGGCCGGCCAGAGCTATCCGCGCCAGCAGCCCAACCTGCGCAGCCTGCCGTGGTGGCAGCAGACCGAGGCCGAGATCCTGCCGTTCCTCGATGCCGGCCAGCGCGCGCTGCTGCAGCAGGAACTGGCGCACCAGGCCGCCTTCTTCCACGGCGCCGACTACGCCGCGCTGCCGGGCGGCCCCTGCCACTGCGACCTGTTCCGCGACAACGCCCTGTTCGAGACCGACGGGCACGGCCACGACAAGCTCGGCGGCTTCTTCGACTTCTACTTCGCCGGCAACGACAAGTGGCTGTTCGACCTGGCCGTCACCGTCAACGACTGGTGCATCGACCTGGCCAGCGGCGCGCTCGACGACACGCGCGCCCGCGCGCTGCTGCGGGCCTATCATGCGGTAAGGCCGCTGGGCGCGGTCGAGGCGGCACGCTGGCGCGACATGCTGCGCGCCGGCGCGCTGCGTTTCTGGGTCTCGCGCCTGTGGGACTTCTACCTCCCGCGCGAAGCCGACATGCTGCAGCCGCACGACCCGACCCATTTCGAACGCATCCTGCGCCGGCGCATCGAAGCCGCCGCGCTGCCCTGGACCTGAGCATCATGCAATTACTGGAAGTTTCCGCCAAGGAAGGTTATGTCTGGTTCCGCCAGGGCGTCTGGCTGTTCCGCAAGAACCCGCTCGCCTTCCTGATGCTGCTGTTCATCTACCTGATCGCCGCGCAACTGGCCGTGTTCGTGCCGCTGATCGGCATCATCGCGCTGCTGGTGATCACCCCCGGGCTGTCGGTCGGCATCATGACCGCCTGCCGCGAGGTGATCCAGAACAAGCGGGTGCTGCCCACCGTGCTGCTGGCGGGATTCCGCGCCAACGGCAAGCTGGCCAGCCGCAACCTGCTGGTGCTCGGCGGCATCTACGCCGCGCTGGTGTTCGTGCTGAGCCTGATCGCCGGCAGCCTGGTGGACATCAGCACGCTGGTGCCGATCCTGCTCAAGGAGGAAGCGCCCTCGCCCGACGCCGTGCGCCAGCTGTATTTCGCGCTGATGATCGGCGCCGCGCTGTACACGCCGATCGCCATGATGTTCTGGTTCGCCCCGCTGCTGACCGCGTGGCACAACGTGCCGCCGGTCAAGGCGCTGTTCTTCAGCTGGACCGCGTGCTGGCGCAACCGCGGCGCCTTCCTGGCCTACGCGGTGGTGTTCGCGGTGCTGCTGGTGGCGATTCCGTTCTTCCTCGAGGCGCTGTTCGGCGCGCTCGGCGCCGAGACCCTGCTCTCGTTCCTGGTCACGCCGTACTCGCTGCTGATGCTGGCGATCATGTACTGCTCGTTCTACGCGACCTACCGCGGCTGCTTCAACGTGGTACCGGAAAACCCGGCCGGCAGCCTCGACACCGCGGCATGACGGCGCGCCTTCAGTCGATCGGATCCAGCTTCGCGACCGACAGCGCCAGCCACTTGGCGCCGTGGCGCTTGAACTCGATGTTGGCGCGCGCATCGGCGCCGTCGCCCTCGAGCGCCTTGATGACACCCTCGCCGAACTTGTTGTGGAACACGCTCTGGCCGATGCGCAGGCCGGAGCCGGCCTCGCGCTTGGCGTCGGCGTAGCCGTTGCCGGTATCCATGCCGCCGGTGGGCTTCGTGCCCGAGTAGGGCACGTCCTCGGGCTTCTTGAACCAGTCGCGGCCCCAGCCGCTTTCGCTCTGCTGGCGGCGCTGCGCGCCGTAGGACGGCGCCTGCGGCTGCAGCCATTTGAGCGCTTCCTCGGGCAACTCCTCGAAGAAGCGCGAGCGCACGTGATAGCGCATCTGCCCGTGCAGCACGCGGCTCTGCGCGAACGACAGGTAGAGCCGCTCGCGCGCGCGCGTGATGGCCACGTACATCAGGCGGCGCTCTTCCTCCAGCCCGTCGGCCTCGTTGGCGCTGTTCTCGTGCGGGAACAGGCCCTCCTCCAGCCCGGTGATAAACACCGCGTTGAACTCCAGCCCCTTGGCCGCGTGCACGGTCATCATCTGCACCGCGTCCTGGCCGGCCTGCGCCTGGTTGTCGCCGGCCTCGAGCGAGGCGTGGGTCAGGAAGGCCACCAGCGGCGTCATCACCACCGGCAGCGCCTCGGGGTCCAGCACCTGCTGCGCCTGGTCGCCGTCGGCCAGCGCCGGCGCTGCCGGCGCGCCGTCGCGCCCGACCGGGATCGCGCTGGCCAGCGCGTCCAGGCCGTAGCCTTCCTCCATCACGAAGGCCTGCGCCGCCGTCACCAGTTCCTGCAGGTTCTCGATGCGGTCCTGGCCTTCCTTCTCGCCGCGGTAATACTCGATCAGGCCGCTGGTGTTGGTCACGTACTCGACCGTCTCCGGCAGCGTCAGGCGGCGCGTCTCGGCGTGCATCTTCTCGATCAGCCGCACGAAGGCGCCGAGCGTGCTGCCGGCCTTGCCGGGCACGTAGGCCACCGCCTCGGCCAGCGAGCAGTCGTACTGGCGCGCGGCGTCCTGCAGCGCCTCCAGCGAGCGCGCGCCGATGCCGCGCGCGGGGAAGTTCACCACGCGCCCGAAGGCGGCGTCGTTGCGCGGGTTCTCCAGCAGTTGCAGGTAGGCCAGCGCGTGCTTGACTTCGGCGCGCTCGAAGAAGCGCAGGCCGCCGTACACGCGGTACGGGATGCCCGACGAGAACAGCGCGTGCTCGATCACGCGCGACTGCGCGTTGCTGCGGTAGAGGATGGCGATCTCCGCGCGGCTCATGCCCTGCGCCACCAGGTCGCGGATCTCCTCCACCATCCAGGCCGCTTCCTGGCCGTCCGAGCCCGCCTGGAACACCCGCACCGGCTCGCCGTGGCCGGCGTCGGTGCGCAGGTTCTTGCCCAGGCGGCGCGCGTTGTGCGCGATCAGGTGGTTGGCCGAATCGAGGATGTGGCCGTGCGAGCGGTAGTTCTGCTCGAGCTTGATCATGTGGCGCACGCGGAACTCATGCTCGAAATCGCGCATGTTGCCCACGTTGGCGCCGCGGAACGCATAGATGCTCTGGTCGTCGTCGCCCACCGCGAACACCGCGGCCGGGTTGGGCGTGCCGAAGCCGGCCAGCAGCTTGAGCCAGCGGTACTGCAGCACGTTGGTGTCCTGGAACTCGTCCACCAGGACGTGGCGGAAGCGGTGCTGGTAATGCTGGCGGATAGCGTCGTGGTAGCGCAGCAGCTCGTAGCAGCGCAGCAGCAGCTCGGCGAAGTCGACCACGCCTTCGCGCTGGCACTGCTGGTCGTAGGCGGCGTAGAGGTCGACGAAGCGGCGGTTGAAGTCGTCGTTGGCCTCCACGTCGGCCGGGCGCAGGCCCTGCTCCTTGGCGTTGTTGATGAAGTACTGCAGGCTCTTGGGCGGGTACTTCTCGTCGTCCACGTTGAGCGACTTGAGCAGGCGCTTGAGCGCCGAGAGCTGGTCCTGGCTGTCGAGGATGGCGAAGGTCTGCGGCAGCCCGGCGTCGCGGAAATGCGCGCGCAGCATGCGGTTGCACAGGCCGTGGAAGGTGCCGATCCACATGCCGCGCGTGTTGATCGGCAGCATCGCGGTGAGCCGCGCGGTCATTTCCTTGGCGGCCTTGTTGGTGAACGTCACCGCCAGCAGGCCGGCCGGCGACACGCGCCCGTTCTGGATCAGCCAGGCGATGCGCGTGGTCAGCACGCGGGTCTTGCCGCTGCCCGCGCCCGCCAGGATCAGTGCCGGTTCGTCAGGCAGGGTGACGGCGGCAAGTTGTTCGGCGTTGAGATTGGCAAGCAGGTCGGACATCGGGAGGCCTTGTGGAATGCCGGGAATTATACCGGGGCGCCTCCATTGCCCGTGCCTGCGGCCCGGCGTGGTCCGGCGCCGGCCCGCGCGGGGCCGCAGACATGGCCGCCGGGCCACGTGATCCCCTCGCAGGAAGTATCCGGAAATCCACCCAGCGCGCGCGGACGGCGGCAAAATGGCGCCCGGATTGCGCAGGCATCGTGGCCCGGTGCCCGCGGATCGCGCCCGGATCGGCGTCCCGGCTCGCCCCGGGGACGGCGCGGAACCGGCCTGCGCGGGGTCTTTTCCCGCGCAGGCATCCCGCCTCCCCTATAATTTGACGTTTTCCCCGGCGCGTTTGCCCCGCCCGCCTGGGCCGCAGAATCCGACGCAATCATCGACACCCCGAGCATGACCGCCCAAGACCAGTCCCTTGCCAAGAGCTTCGAACCCGCCGCCATTGAGGCCAAGTGGGGCCCAGAGTGGGAGAAGCGCGGCATCGCGAAGCCGACCCTAGACTCGGACCGCCCCGATTTCTGCATCCAGCTGCCGCCGCCCAATGTGACCGGCACGCTGCACATGGGCCATGCCTTCAACCAGACCATCATGGACGGCCTGGCCCGCCACGCGCGCATGTCCGGCGCCAACACGCTGTGGGTGCCCGGCACCGACCACGCCGGCATCGCCACCCAGATCGTGGTGGAGCGCCAGCTCGAGTCCCAGGGCGTCTCGCGCCACGAGCTCGGCCGCGAGAAGTTCACCGAGAAGGTGTGGGCCTGGAAGGAAGAGTCCGGCTCGACCATCACGCGCCAGATCCGCCGCATGGGCGCCTCGATCGACTGGAGCCACGAATATTTCACGATGTCGCCGGAGATGTCGAAGGCGGTCACCGAAGTGTTCGTGCGCCTGTACGAGCAGGGCCTGATCTACCGCGGCAAGCGCCTGGTCAACTGGGACCCGGTGCTGGGCACCGCGGTGTCCGACCTGGAAGTGGAGAACGTCGAGGAAGAAGGCTCGATGTGGCACATCCGCTATCCGCTCACCGAAGCCGACGGCGTGCGTGGCCTGACCCACCTGACCGTGGCCACCACCCGCCCGGAAACCATGCTGGGCGACGTCGCCGTGATGGTGCACCCGGAAGACGAGCGCTATGCGCACCTGATCGGCAAGTCGGTGCGCCTGCCGCTGACCGGCCGCGACATCCCGGTCATCGCCGACGACTACGTCGACCGCGAATTCGGCACCGGCGTGGTCAAGGTCACGCCGGGCCATGACTTCAACGACTATGCGGTGGGCCAGCGCCACGGCCTGCCGCAGCTGTCCATCCTCACGCTCGACGCCAGGATCGTCGCCAACGCGCCGGCGGCCTACGCCGGGCTGGACCGCTTCGACGCGCGCAAGCGCATCGTCGACGACCTCGACGCGCAGGGCCTGCTGGCCGAGGTCAGGAAGCACAAGCTGATGACGCCGCGCAGCGAGCGCACCGGCAGCGCCATCGAGCCGATGCTGACCGACCAGTGGTTCGTCGCCATGAGCAAGCCGGCGCCCGAAGGCACCTTCTACCCGGGCCGCTCGATCGCCGAGGTGGCGCTCGAGGCCGTGCGCGGCGGCGAGATCAAGCTGATCCCGGAGAACTGGAACAGCACCTACAACCAGTGGCTGGAGAACATCCAGGACTGGTGCATCTCGCGCCAGCTCTGGTGGGGCCACCAGATCCCGGCCTGGTACGACGACAGCGGCAAGTGCTTCGTCGCGCGCACCGAGGAAGACGCGCGCGCGCAGGCAGCGGCCGCCGGCAGCACCGGCGCGCTGCGCCGCGAGGACGACGTGCTCGACACCTGGTTCTCGTCCGCGCTGGTCCCGTTCTCGTCGCTCGGCTGGCCCGCCGAGACGCCCGAACTGCAGCACTTCCTGCCGTCGTCGGCACTTGTCACCGGCTACGACATCATCTTCTTCTGGGTGGCGCGCATGGTCATGATGACCAAGCACTTCACCGGCAAGGTGCCTTTCCACACCGTTTATGTGCACGGCCTGGTGCGCGACTCGGAAGGCAAGAAGATGAGCAAGTCCGAGGGCAACACGCTCGACCCGGTGGACCTGATCGACGGCATCGAGCTCGAGCCGCTGCTCAAGAAGCGCACCACCGGCCTGCGCCGCCCCAAGGACGCGCCCAAGATCGAGAAGAAGACCCGCAAGGAATTCCCCGACGGCATTCCCGCCTTCGGCGCGGACGCGCTGCGCTTCACCTTCGCCTCGCTGGCCACGCTGGGCCGCAACATCAATTTCGACACCGGCCGCTGCGAGGGCTACCGCAACTTCTGCAACAAGCTGTGGAACGCCACCCGCTTCGTGCTGATGAACACCGAAGGCCATGACTGCGGCATGGGCCCGTGCAACAACGACTGCGGCCCGGACGGCTACCTGGACTTCTCCCAGGCCGACCGCTGGATCGTGTCGCTGCTGCAGCGCGTGGAGGGCGAAGTGGAAAAGGGCTTCGCCGAATACCGCTTCGACAATATCGCCAGCGCCATCTACAAGTTCGTGTGGGACGAATACTGCGACTGGTACCTCGAACTGGCCAAGGTGCAGATCCAGAACGGCACGCCGGCGCAGCAGCGCGCCACGCGCCGCACGCTGCTGCGCGTGCTGGAGACGGTGCTGCGCCTGGCCCATCCGATCATCCCCTTCATCACCGAGGAACTGTGGCAGAAGGTGGCCCCGCTCGCCGGCCGCGCCAGGGGCGACGGCAGCGAGACGCTGGCGCTGCAGGCCTACCCGCTGCCGGCCGTGGCCAAGATCGACGAGGCCGCCGAGCAGTGGACCGCGCAGCTCAAGGCGGTGGTCGACGCCTGCCGCAACCTGCGCGGCGAGATGAACATCTCGCCGGCCCAGCGCATCCCGCTCTACGCGCAGGGCGACAGCGCCTTCCTGGCCTCGGCCCAGGCCTATGTGCAGGCGCTGGCGAAACTTTCCGAGGTGAAGGTATTCGAAGACGAGAACGCCCTGATGACGGAAGGCGCCGGCGCGCCGGTGGCCATCGTCGGCGGTAATCGCCTGCTGCTGAAGATCGAGATCGACGTGGCCGCCGAGCGCGCGCGCCTGTCCAAGGAAATAGAGCGCCTCAGCGCCGAGATCGGCAAGTGCCGCGGCAAGCTTTCCAACGAGAGCTTCGTCGCCAAGGCACCGCCGGCCGTGGTCGCGCAGGAAACCCAGCGTCTGTCCGATTTCGAACAGACACTGGGCAAGCTCCAGGATCAACTGGGGCGTCTGCCGGCATGAGCTTTGCGTCACCAGCAGGGTTGTCTACACCGAAACGATAAGGAATACCTGTTATGGAAACCCGTGTCACCAAGGCTGTCTTCCCCGTAGCCGGTCTCGGCACCCGCTTCTTGCCCGCTACCAAGGCCAGCCCCAAGGAAATGCTGCCGGTGGTCGACAAGCCCCTGATCCAGTACGCGGTGGAAGAAGCGATGGCCGCCGGCATCACCGAAATGATCTTCGTGACCGGGCGCTCCAAGCGCGCCATCGAGGACCATTTCGACAAGGCCTACGAGCTCGAGGCCGAGCTGGAAGCCAAGAACAAGCAGGCGCTGCTGTCGCTGGTGCGCTCGATCAAGCCGTCGCACGTGGAATTCTTCTACGTGCGCCAGCCCGAGGCGCTCGGGCTCGGCCACGCCGTGCTGTGCGCCGAAAAGCTGGTCGGCGACGCACCGTTCGCGGTCATGCTGGCCGACGACCTGCTCGACGGCGACCCGCCCGTGATGAAGCAGATGACGGACCTGTACGGCCACTACAACTGCTCCGTGCTGGGCGTGGAAGAAATCGCGCCCGAGCAGAGCCGCTCCTACGGCGTGGTCGACGGCCGCGAATGGGACGAAGGCGTGATCAAGGTCTCGGGCATCGTCGAAAAGCCCGCGCCCGAGGATGCCCCTTCCAACCTCGGCGTGGTCGGCCGCTACATCCTGACGCCGCGCATCTTCGACCATATCCGCAGCCTCAAGCCGGGCGCCGGCGGCGAGTACCAGCTCACCGACGCGATCGGCTCGCTGCTCGGCCAGGAACAGGTGCTGGCCTACCGCTACAAGGGCGTGCGCTACGACTGCGGCAGCAAGCTCGGCTACCTCAAGGCCACCGTGGAGTTCGCGCTCAAGCACCCGGA